>NZ_FYDV01000040.1:0-1653 GCF_900187535.1 Pseudomonas sp. Irchel s3a18
GTGGTCTTGCCGTTGAGGGTCACCTCATCGCGCAGCTTGCGGCCGTGCTCGAAGGGGTTGTCCGGTTGGTCGATATAGGTATATGCCGTGACTTGCAGTGGCTCCTGATCATTGCCGACCTGCAGCAAGGTCTCGTCGCGGATCGCCAGCCAGGTACCGCGGCCTTCCAACCCCTGATAACCGGCATAGCGGTATTGGGTTTGCAGTACCGGTGCCGCGCCGTACTTCGAGGGCGCCGGCGTCACGGTTTTGCTTTTCAGGTGGCGCACGAAGTCGTGCGGGTCTTTCGGGCAGAGCACGTTACCCTCTTCATCCTTCTCCCCTTCCGCCATGTACCAGGTGCTGGTTTCGGTCACGCCGTTGGCATTGACCTGGGTCAGCAGGTTGCCGAAGTCGTCATAGGTGGTGGTCACCGTTTCCGTGTGTTTAGGGTCTGGATTGCTTTTTCTGTACCAGGTCTGGCTCGCGATGTGCGGCAACTGGCAGTACGCCGGCTGGTGTTCGAACTCGGTGCCAGGTTGCAGGTGGTAGAACGTTTCGTTGTGCAACACGTTGTCGTTTTGCGTGGTCTCCTCAACCCTCAGCAGGTGAAAGCGGTTGAAGGTACGGGTGATGCGACGGATGGCCGTATTACTGTTGACGTCCCACAGGCTTTGCGTGGTGCTGTAGATGTAGTCTTCCTTGGCCCGATAGAGGTTGTCCAGGCCGTCATCGCTCCAGACGGCGCCGCTGTCATACCCCAGAAAGTTGTGGTGATCGGCCGGGTAGGTGTAGTGGGTAACGATGGCCGGCTGCCCGAACCCCGGGTCGTTGTGGTGGGTGTCGACCCGGGCCAGGGTATCGCGGTCCACGTTGGGGATGTAATGCGGGATTTGCGCGTAGGTGATGGTTTCGACGCCGCCCACCGGGGTTTCCACGCGTTTGAGGCGCAGTCCGCCCGCGGGCTGAAGGTCATAGTCGAAACGCCAGGAGGCCTTCTCCTCGGTGGGCAGTTCGATCCGGGTGACCCAGCGATCGTTACTCATCTGCATCGTGAACAGCGCTTCGTAGAGGGTGCCCGGGTGCAGTCGCAGGAACACCTTGTCACGCGCCTGCGCCGGCTCCAGCCTGAGCAGGGGTGTGCCGTCGGCATTGTTAATGCCGGCGAGGCGGCGCCCCTGGCCTTCGTTGTCGTAGTGGAGGGTGACGACATGCCCCTGGGCCGAACGCATCTGGCTGGGCAGGGCGATTTTATCGGCCCCGCCTTCGCTGAGGATCTCCTCCAGGCCGGACTTGTGCACCACGCGGTAGGTGCCGTCACGGTTGTCGAAGAAATGAAAGCTGTCGAGTTTTTTCTCGCGGATATCCGGCTGCGGGCCGCTGCCAGTGACCTTGAAGGTTTCGCCGCTGCTCAGGGAGAGGATCTGGTTGTCCGGGTTGTATTGCGACAACTGCAGGTCCCAGCCCAGGCCGAAGCCGCTGTCGGTGCGGTTGAGCGGGCTGAAGTGCAGTGACAGCGGGACGTCCGGGCCGCACAGGTTGTTAGCCTTGAGCGGCGGCAGGCTGATGGTACAGGTGTATTGGCCGGTGCGTGGGTCGACGCCGGTGCTCACATAACTCAGAAAATTGAAGGCATTGGAGTGTAATGAGGTGGAAGCGGTCATGGTGTTCTCC
>NZ_FYDV01000007.1:0-142293 GCF_900187535.1 Pseudomonas sp. Irchel s3a18
CTCAGCAATCGTTGGTTACATCTTTGATTTCTCGCGGAGTAACTTGTGATGCTGATAATCTTGTTGACTATCAGTCTGACTGCACAAGCACCCACACGAATTGCTTGATTCAGTTGTTAAAGAGCGGTTGGTTAAGATCTTTCATCTCAACCGAGCGGCGCATTCTACAGCAGCCTCTATTGCTGTCAAGTGGTTATTTTCAGAAGCTTTCAAAGAATCCTTTGCAACTTCAACCACTTGCGCTTTCGATCTCTCGTCAGCGGGACGGCGGATTCTACAGCGTTACACACCGCTGTCAACACCTCTTTTTCAACTTCCCTTTGGCTTCGATGACCTGAAGCAACCTGCTGCCGAAAACTGCGTAACTCGTTGTTTACCAAGGAGTTTTCCGTTTCGACTGCGCCGGAAGTGGGCGGATTATAGACAGATAAAATTCGCCGTCAACTGCTAATTCAGGGTTTCTATCAGAAAGCCGTCAAAGCCCCAAAAACCTGCCTGAAAAGGCGCTACTCGCACAAAGACTGCGCAGTATATTGCTCATTTCATATTAGTTAAGCATGATGTGCGCTCTCTCGCCTCCTGATTCCGGAAGACTCCACGCAATGAATGACCACCCCCGCAGTCTGGCTTCGACTCTGCTCCCGGTCGGCCTGCTATTAATAGCCATGGCCTCGATTCAGTCCGGCGCGTCCCTGGCCAAAAGCATGTTCCCGGTCGTGGGCGCCGAAGGAACGACGACCCTGCGACTGATCTTCGCCAGCGTAATCATGGTCCTGTTGCTGCGCCCCTGGAAAGCCAGGCTCACTGCCAAGTCATTGCGTACCGTGATTGTCTATGGCGTGGCGCTGGGCGGCATGAACCTCCTCTTCTATATGTCGCTGCAAACCGTGCCCCTGGGCATCGCCGTTGCATTGGAGTTCACCGGCCCGCTGGCAGTGGCGATCTACGCCTCGCGCAGGGCCATCGATTTCATGTGGATCGGCCTTGCCGTGGTCGGCTTGCTGCTGCTTATCCCGACGGACGCGGCAAGCGCGAGCATTGACCTCGTGGGTGCCGGTTACGCACTCGCAGCCGGCGTCTGCTGGGCGCTGTACATTCTCTTCGGCCAGAAGGCCGGGGCAGACAATGGCGTGCAGACTGCCGCGCTCGGGGTGATGATTGCCGCCCTCTTCGTTGCGCCTTTCGGAATCGCCCATGCTGGCGCTGCGTTGCTGACGCCGTCGCTGATCCCCATTGCGCTTGGCGTGGCGATTCTGTCCACCGCCCTTCCTTATACCCTCGAAATGGTCGCCCTCACCCGCATGCCCGCACGCACCTTTGGCACGCTGATGAGCATCGAGCCCGCTGTCGGGGCCTTGTCCGGACTGCTGTTCCTGCACGAGTACCTGTCCCTGGCGCAGTGGATGGCCATTACCTGCATCATCCTTGCCTCCGTGGGCGCAACCATGACCATGCGCAGCGAATCCAAGCCCCTGATAGCGGCAGACTGAGTTTCATTCTGACGAAGGTCTGGTATTTAGCGCTCAATTAGGCCATTTTAGCCCCGACTCGACATAGGATATCGACAGCTCGGGTAGGGATGTCATCGACAAGAAATGAAAGCGCACGCTGTCAGGCTTGGGCGCCAGACCCGAGACCGTATTAGGGAAAGGAATGAAACGATTTTTGGTACTTATTGCAGTACTGGCTATTGCCGGATGTGCCGCGACCTCTAACACCGAAGTTAAGCGTGGGAAAAAAGGCCTTCACATCAACTGCTCCGGCCTTTCGTCCTCTTGGAACAAGTGCGACGCAACCGCCGTCCACGCGTGCGGACCAAAAGGCTACAAGGTGATCGCCAAGTCCGGTGACAGCGTCGAAGACCCGGGCGACTATCCGTTTGGCTTGAACCCTGCCGGGTATACCAGCCGCAGCATGATTATCATCTGCAAGTAATCCGTGCGTTCCTGTCAGACTTTTCGAGTGGCTATCTGCAGTCCGATTTCCTCGTAGCCTGACTGCAATACGCTGCGCTGGACCTCAGGACTCACCAGCATCCGCGCAACCACCAGCGCCCCGACACATTGCGACAGGATGGCCCAGGCCAGACTGTCACTCTCCAGAATAGCTGCCCAGCTTTTGTGCAATCGACATATCCACTGCTCCGCTTCCTGGCGAACGCGGACATCGGAGCGTGCAATCTCGGCCCCCAATGCGGGCAGTGCACACCCGGTCCCGGGGTGCTCGACATGAGCCATGCTCAGGTAGAGCTTGAGACAACGCTCCAGCCTGTCTCGACTCAAGTCCCCCTCGCCACTCAATCGCTCAAGGCTGTGACGCAACTCGCGCTCGACGATCGATACGAAAAGCTCGTCCTTGGAGGCGAAGTGGCTGTAGAACGCCCCGCCGCTGAGCCCAATGGCTTTCATCAATCCATCGACACCCACGGCGCTGAAACCTTCGGTCTTGGCCGATTCCGAGCTGCTTTCCAGCAGTTTCTGCCTGGTTTCCAGTTTGTGACTGGCTGAGTAGCGCATGCTTTTCCCCGAACATCCATCAGCTTGACGTATCCGCAATCGTAGCATAACGTTCGTTTAGTTAACGACCGTTTACCAAAGAGCGATCACTATGACCACCGCTATCAACAACAAGAAAGTCGTACTGGTTGTCGGGGCTGGCGATGCCACCGGCGGCGCCATTGCCAAGCGTTTTGCGCAGGAAGGCCTGATTGCCTGTGTCACCCGTCGCAGCGCCGACAAGTTGCAGCCATTGGTCGATGCCATCAAGGCCAACGGTGGCGAGGCCCACGGTTTTGCGTGCGATGCCCGCAAGGAAGAAGACGTGATCGCGCTGGTGGAACAGATCGAAAGCCAGATAGGCCCGATCGAGGCCTTCGTCTTTAACATTGGTGCCAACGTGCCTTGCAGCATCCTTGAGGAGACGGCCCGCAAATATTTCAAGATCTGGGAAATGGCCTGCTTCTCGGGCTTTCTGAACGCCCGTGAAGTGGCCAAGCGCATGGTGACCCGCCAACGCGGCACGATTCTGTTCACCGGGGCCACTGCCGGTCTGCGGGGCGCCGCCGGGTTTGCCGCGTTCGCCGGCGCCAAGCATGGCATCCGTGCCCTGGCCCAAAGCATGGCGCGGGAACTGGGGCCCATGAACATCCATGTCGCCCATGTGGTGGTCGATGGCGCCATCGACACTGACTTTATCCGCGAGAGCTTCCCGGACAAATATGCGCTCAAGGACCAGGACGGCATTCTTGACCCCGCGCACATTGCCGAAAACTACTGGTACCTGCACAGTCAACCACGGGATGCCTGGACCTTCGAACTGGACCTGCGCCCCTGGAATGAACGCTGGTAAACACTGCCCCAGAACAATAATCAGAGCGTAGCGAACATGAGCAAAACCCTGGAGTTCTACTTCGACCTCGGCAGCCCCGCCACTTACCTGGCCTATACCCAGCTGCCGCGCCTCTGCGAACAAACCGGCTGCCAACTGATCTACCAGCCGATGTTGCTGGGGGGCGTGTTCAAAGCCACCGGCAACTCCTCGCCGGCGACGATCCCGGCCAAGGGACGCTACATGTTCCAGGACCTGACGCGGTACGCCAAGCGCTACGGCGTACCGTTCAAACTCAACCCACACTTCCCCATCAACACCTTGCTACTCATGCGGGCCGTCACCGGCATCCAGCAGCAACAGCCCGAACGCTTCCTCGACTTCATCGATTGCCTGTTTCAGGCGATCTGGGTGGATGGCCGCAACCTCAATGATCCGGCAACCGTCGCCGCCGTGCTCAGCGAACACGGCTTTGATCCCGATACCGTGCTGGCGTTAACGGCGGACGAAGACGTCAAGACCGTGCTCAAGGACAACACCGAGCAAGCGATCAGGCGGGGAGTGTTTGGTGCGCCAAGCATGTTCGTCGATGACCAGTTGTTCTTCGGTCAGGACCGACTGGACTTCGTGCGCGAGGCGTTGAGCTGAATCCGGGTCAAGCCGTGCGCCGTCAGCCCTGGCTGACGGCGCACGCTTGAGTCAGATAGCGGCAGTGCGGGTGTTCAGCCAGGCCAGGGCAGCACCATCGAGCAGAGGGCTCAGGCGCTCGCGGACTTGTGCGTGATAGTCGTTGAACCACTCGCGCTCATCCTGGGTCAGCAATGAAGTGTCCAGGCAGCGGGTGTCGATCGGGCACAGGGTCAGGGTTTCGAACCTGAGGAACTCACCGAACTCACTGCTGCCCGCCTCACGGTTCAACACCAGGTTCTCGATCCTCACCCCCCAGCGCCCCGGACGATAAGTACCCGGCTCGATCGAGGTGATCATCCCCGGCTGCATCGCGGTTTGCGGCGCTGGCGCGGCTTGATAGGCAATGACTTGGGGGCCTTCGTGAACGTTCAGGAAGTAACCGACGCCATGCCCGGTGCCATGGCCGTAATCAACGCTTTCGGCCCAGATCGGTGCCCGTGCAATCGAATCGAGCAACGGCGAGAGAATGCCGCGCGGGAACTGGGCGCGGGACAAGGCAATCACGCCTTTGAGGACCCGCGTGCAGTCACGCTTCTGCTCTGCGGTAGGCGTGCCCACCGGTACCATGCGCGTAATGTCGGTGGTGCCACCCAAGTACTGACCACCGGAGTCGATCAGCAACAGGCCGTCGCCCTCGATCACCGCATGTTCTTCTTCGGTGGCGTGATAGTGCGGCATCGCACCATTGGCATTGTAGGCCGCAATGGTGTTGAAACTCAGCGACACATAACCCGGACGACGGGTACGGGCAGCCGTCAGATGCTCGTCAATGGTCAGTTCGGTGATGCGCTCACGCCCCAGGGCGTCGTCCAGCCAGGTGAAAAATTCGCACAGTGCTGCGCCGTCCTGCTCCATGGCCCGGCGAATGTGCTCGGCATCGGCGAGGCTTTTCTGCGACTTGGCCAGGGTGGTCGGGTTCAGGCCTTCAATCAGCTTCACCCCACTGTCCAGGTTACCCAGCAGACCGGCCGTCACCCGCGCCGGGTCGACTTGCAGGCTTGCACCGTTGGGCACCGCCGCCAAGGCCTGGGCCACTTCGTCGTAGTCACGCAAGGTGACGCCGTCTTCTTCAAGGACCGCGCGCAAGGATGCATCCACTTTGCTCAGTGCGACAAACAGCGTGGCCTGCTCCTGGTTGATCAGTGCAAAGGACACGAACACCGGGTTGAACGACACGTCGCCGCCACGCAGGTTGAATAGCCAGGCGATGTCGTCGAGGGTGGCGATGAAGTGCCAATCGGCACCGCGCGCTTTCAGGGCTTCACGCAGTTTGGCGAGCTTTTCGCCGCGACTCACAGTGGCCTGTGGCGGCAAGTGCGGGTAGATCGGTTGATCCGGCAGGCGCGGGCGATCGCTCCAGACCTCATTCAACAGGTCGATATCGGTACGCAGCCGGGCACCACGCTCTTCAAGCTTGCTGCCCAGGGTGCGCGCCGAAGCCACGGCCATGACCGCACCATCCACCGCGACCACGCCACCCTCAGGGGTTTGCTCAGCCAGCCACTCCAGCGGGCCGGGTTGTCCCGGTTGCAGCTTGACCAGCTCGATACCGCTGCCCTTGAGTTCCTTGGTCGCCTGCTCCCAGTAACGGCTGTCGGCCCAGACGCCGGCGAATTCCTGAGTGACGATCAGCGTACCGACCGAGCCATGAAAGCCCGACAACCACTGACGCCCCTGCCAGTAACCCGGCAGGTACTCCGACAGGTGCGGATCGGCCGACGGCACCAGCAGGGCGTGAATGCCCTCCCGGCTCATCAGCTCGCGGGTGAGCGCCAGGCGCTGGGGAACCGTTCCTTGGGTCAAAGGCTGCGTACTCATCATGTCTCCTGCTAACCACTGGGTATTGTTATAGGGCGCTGACTTCTGGTCGGCGCATCAGGGTTGGGCGGTAGCCCAGAACGCCGGTGCACTGGCGCTTGCTGCCTTGATCAATTGTGCCACCTGATCAATGTCCTGCTCGGTGGTGAAACGTCCCAGGCTCAAGCGAATCGTCCGCCCGGCCGCCCGTGCGTCGTGGCCCAGTGCCAAGAGCACATGGGACGGCGCATTGTTTGCCGAGTTGCAGGCCGAAGTGGCCGAGAAGGCAATCGAAGCACTCAAGGCCTGGGAATTGAACTCGCCCTCGTTGAAGGTCAGGCTCAGGGTATGGGGAATGCGTTGCGTCGGGCTGCCGTTCAAGCGCAGGCCAGCAATGCCGTCGAGTTGTTCAAGCAAGCGCTCGCGCAGCCGACTGATGGTGGCCCCCTCCTCGGCAAAGTGCTCGGCCGCCAGGGCGAAGGCGGCGCCCATGGCCGCGATCTGATGGGTGGCCAGGGTTCCGGAACGCAAGCCCCCTTCATGTCCTCCACCATGGATCTGTGCCTGTAAGCGCTGTTCGGCGCGCGGGCCGACGTAGAGTGCACCGATGCCCTTGGGGCCATAGACCTTGTGCGCGGAAAACGACATCAGGTCGACCGGCCACTGGGCCAGGTCAATCGCTACTTTGCCCGCGCCCTGCGCCGCATCGACGTGGAACAACGCACCGTGCTCGCGCACCCGCTGGCCAATAGCCGGGATGTCGTTGACGGTGCCCAGTTCGTTGTTGACCAGCATCAGCGACACCAGGAAGGTATCGTCGCGCAGCGCTTCGCTGACCGCTTGAGCGGTGATCAGGCCTTCGGCATCCGGCAGCAGGTAGGTGACTTCAACGCCGGCATCCTGCAACTGCCGTGCAGTGTCGAGGATCGCTTTGTGCTCGATCTGGCTGGTAATGATGTGCCCACCGGTCTGTCCCCGGGCCTGGGCCACGCCCTTGAGGGCGAGATTGTTCGATTCGGTGGCGCCGGAGGTCCAGACGATTTGTTGCGCCTGCGCCCCCACCAGATCGGCAACTTGCTGGCGGGCCTGCTCGACCGAGCGGCGGGCCTGCTGGCCAAACGCGTGGGAGCTGGACGCCGGGTTGCCGAAGTTACCACTGAACCCCAGACAGTCGATCATCACCTGGATGACCCGCTCATCCACCGGCGTGGTGGCGGCGTAATCAAAATACAAAGGACGCTTATTCATAAAAGACTCGCAGAGCTGGTTCCGGGATCAGGTACATGGGCTCATTGCCGCGCCACGCTCAGGGTAGCGCGCGAATGACAGGCGCTCAGCAATACCTGATCGGATGCCGTTAAAGAAAGACGACTTCATTTAAAAGTGCGTAGGAACGCTCCTAAAGTCGAGCTTAACAGGCATCGGACATTCGGTCGAAGCACCCGTCAGCTGAAGCTCTCCTGCAGCATCGGGTACAAGGAAGCCACCAGCAACAGTGCCATGCCCCAGTTGAACATCCGCAACCAGCGTCGGTCACGCAGGACATTGCGTAACAGACTGCCGCACACCACCCAGAGACTGACACTGGGCAGGTTGATCAAGGCAAACACGGCGGCGATGACGATCACGTTGGTGAAGTAGCCCTGCAAGGGGGTGTAGGTGCTGATGGCACCAATGGCCATGATCCAGGCCTTGGGATTGACCCACTGAAACGCCGCGGCCCCCAGGTAACTGATCGGCCGAGCCTGATCGTGCCCGGTGTCGGACACCGGTCCCGAGTGAGCGATCTTCCACGCCAGGTACAGCAAATAGGCCGCGCCGATAAAACGCAACACGCTGTAAAGCACAGGGTACGTCTGGAACACCGCGCCCAGGCCAAACCCGACCGCCAGCACCAGGCTGAAGAAGCCGCAGGTAATGCCAAGCATGTGCGGAATCGAGCGGTTAAACCCGAAATTGACCCCCGAGGCCAGCAGCATCGTGTTATTCGGGCCAGGGGTGATCGACGTTACCAGGGCGAACAGGGCAAAGCCCAGCAGTAAATCCAGTGAGAGCGTCATGGGGGCATTCCATCGGTGTCAGTCAGATACCGACCCTATCGCAGCCCCGGTTTGCCGCCCATGGACAGTTGGGCAAAACTTCGAGCAGTACAGTGCCTCAACTGGAACGACCGTGAAGCGTCACGCCCCGCTCGGCGTTCATCTCACCGTGCCGGTCGAAACCGAAGGCCTTTTGCGGCTGGCCAAGCAACTCGGCTTTTTTGGCCTGGTATTCATCAAACGACAATCCGCGACGATTCAGGGCTTCCAATGCCAG
Source organism: Pseudomonas sp. Irchel s3a18 (assembly GCF_900187535.1). NCBI lineage: Bacteria > Pseudomonadati > Pseudomonadota > Gammaproteobacteria > Pseudomonadales > Pseudomonadaceae > Pseudomonas > Pseudomonas sp. Irchel s3a18. Next base: position 8,131 of record NZ_FYDV01000007.1, read on the forward strand.
CTCCCGGCTCTCCTCGGCGGTATACGGGCGCAACTCGGGCGCGGGATGACTGGCACAACCGGTGAGCACCGAGGTCATCAACAACAACGAAGTCGCGAGCAAAACGTGCATAAGGGCGATTCCCGGGAGCTGGCCTGAAACAATGGACACAGGCTACCCCCGCCCCTTTCGCGAGAAAAATCATCATGTTCGATAGTCATTATTGAACGCACTGCCGTCTTCCCACGATTCAGTTCACCAGGCTGCACTGCAACGCATTGTCTGCGCTGCGTTCGATGCTGCGCAGCACCTGGAAGGAGCCAAAGGTGACGCCCTTGGCCTGATGGGCGCGGATCAGTTGCCAGAAATCCTGTTCACCGCTCTCGAAACCGCGGAACGCCGCCTCACCCGCTTCGCGCGATTGCCATTGCAGGTAATTGAGCACTCGCCGACCGTCATCGCTGACCTGCACGCTGGCACTGAGAAAACCCTGGTAGTGCTGGGCCAGGTGCTCGGTCTGTACAGACAGCGCCGAGACCAGTCCTGGCTGTTGATGGGGTTCGATCTCGAACTCGATCAGTTGGGTAAAACTGCAATTTCTCTCTACTGGCTGCATGAGGATTCCCCCTGGCACGTAAGTCGCGACTTGCGAATGAAAGGCCGGCAGGATAAAACCTCTACCTAAGTAAAGGTCAAGCGGCAATTGAAATGACGATCAAGGAAAACCTGCACAAAGAGTTGAGCGTCGGCCAATTGGCCGAACGCAGTGGCGTGGCGGTCACGGCCCTGCACTTCTACGAGTCCAAGGGGTTGATCAAAAGCAACCGCAACCAGGGCAATCAACGGCGCTTTCCTCGCGAAGTATTGCGACGGGTGGCACTGATCAAGGTTGCCCAGCGCTTGGGCATCCCCTTGGCGGAGATCGGCCAGGCACTCAAGTCCCTCCCGGATCACCGGGCTCCGACGGCCGCGGACTGGAAACAGCTGTCCGCGCAATGGAGCAAGGACTTGAATGAGCGAATCACTCAACTGACCTTGCTGCGCGACAAGCTCAACGGGTGCATCGGTTGCGGCTGCCTGTCGATGGAGGCCTGCCCGCTACGCAACTACGGGGATGTGCTCGGCGAACAAGGCGCGGGGGCACAATTGCTGGCGCCGGGAACGGCTGACCCGCAACGGCATGACTGATGGCCCTCTAATAGCCATGCTGCAGTCCGTCGGCCTCTCGGAGAGGTTGAACAGGCTGGCCTATAGTTATCCGACCGGAAACCGGCGAAGGACTTGCACCACCCCATCAACGAAAACAGGGAGAACGGTCATGAGTGTCAAACCCATTCCCGAGGGTTATCGAAGCATCACCCCCTATCTGGGCATCCAGAAAGCCGCTGAAGCCATCGAGTTCTACAAGAAAGCCTTCGGCGCCACGGAAATCATGCGCCTGGCGATGCCCGACGGCAGTATCGGCCATGCCGAACTGCGTATTGGCGACTGCGCGATCATGCTCGGCACGCCGTGTGATCAAGGCCCGTTGAGCAACCCCGACAATTCGCCTTCCGTTGGCCTGCATTTGTATGTCGAGGATGTTGATGCCCGCTATGCCCAGGCGATCAAGGCCGGCGGTATTGTGGTTTCAGAAGTGAAGGACCAGTTCTACGGCGACCGCTCGGGGACCTTGAAAGACCCCTACGGCCACCTGTGGTTTCTGGCGACCCACAAGGAGGACTTGACCCAGGAACAGATTGAGCAGCGAGCCAAGGAAATGTTCACCCCGCAATAATCCCCTCCCCTGCAGGATCCGGCTGGCCCGCGTAGACGGCGTATCGACCCTCATCGCCTCGGCGGCCAGCCGGCTCCCGCAGGTCTGCGCACCCACCGCATCGCCCCACTGAAACATTTGCTTTCATATTGCCCTTCGGGATTTATGATTCTCATTCGTCTTAATTAGATGCAGCGGGCCGCGTAGGCAAAAGCCACGGCCAGCTTTTTCGGGAATCACGGTGCTTGGGCACCGCTCCTCTCATCGATTAAAGACCCCCATTCATGTCGAAGAAGTCCCGTTCCAAACTCTGGTTCCTGGTACACAGCTGGCTCGCGTTGCCCATCTGGTTCTTTGTCCTGATCGTCTGCGTCACTGGCACCCTGGCGGTGGTCAGCCAGGAGATTGTCTGGCTGGCCAATCCGGACATCCGTGCCAGCCAGCCGTCCGACGACGCCGAACTGCTCAGCTATGACCAGGTCATCGCCGCCATCAAGAAGGCCGAACCGGACACCCTTGTGGAGTCCATCAGCCGCCCCGATGAATCACACTTCGCCCTGTCGGCCGACGTCAGCTACCCCGACGGGCGATCGGTCACGGTCTACGTCAACCCTTATACCGGGGTGATTCAAGGGATCAGCCCAGAGTTCAACTTCCAGGCCTTCACCCGCGCATTGCATGGCTGGTGGCTGGTGCCTTTTACCAACGGCTTCAGTTGGGGCTGGTACTTGGTGTCGTTCCTGGGCATTCCGTTGCTGGTGTCCCTGATCACCGGGCTGGTGGTGTACAAGAAATTCTGGAAAGGCTTTTTCAAGCCCACGCTACGGGTTCGCCACGGCGCGCGGATTTTCTGGGGAGACTTCCACCGCCTCAGTGGTATCTGGTCGATCTGGTTCATCGCGGTGATTTCCATCACCGGCATCTGGTTCCTGATCCAGGCGCTGCTGTCCGACTTCCACATTTCCATTTCCAGCGAGCCGGTGATCCCAGTGGTGGCCCGTGAGAGCGTGCCGCTGTCACCGAGCGGTACGCCAGCGAAAATGATCGACCTGGACAACGCCATCCTGATTGCCCAGGAGAAAATCCCGGGGTTGGAAGCCAGCTTCGTCAGCCTGCCGTCCAACGCCTACAGCCACCTGACTATCGGTGGCCGTGGCTGGTACCCGTTGATGTTCCAGACCGCAACGATCAATCCCTACAACGGCGACATCGACGCCTCGCGCCTGTTGTCGGACCGCACTGGCCTGGAGTTCGTCACCGAATCCATGCGGCCCTTGCACACCGGTGATTTCGGCGGGCTGTGGATCAAGCTGATCTGGTTCTTCTTCGGCCTGGTGTTGAGCATGATGGTCCTCAGCGGCCTGCTGATCTGGACCAAACGCACGGCCCTGGCCACCGCCAATGCCCTCAAGCGCAGTAACAAGACCGCGCGCCCCGCCAGGGCTGAACAGCCGGCTCCCGCCATGAACATCGACACGCCGGAGGGCAACCTGTGAGCAACGTCACCGCAGCAGCACCGTCGCGCCTGAGCCAGCTCTGGCACAAGTGGCGCTTTCACATCAATGTCCTGCTGATCCTGATTCCACTGGGGTTCATGCCCAAGTACTTCGCCGACGCCGCGCTGTTTCGCGGCGACAACGGGTTGGGCGAGCGTGAAATCGGTGAGGTCCAGGTCGGGCCCTGGAGCCTGCACCTGGCCGAGTTGCGCAATGCCGGGCCGGAAATGTCCGGCCCGGCCGGCTACATGAAGAGCTTCAACGCGGCACTGTGCAAAACCTGCGCCGAGCAGGTCAAGGCCACCTACCTGCGCATCGGCAAACCCCGCAGCCTGCGCGCCGCCGGGGTGATCTTCTTCGGCACGCCCTACCGCATGGGCGCCATGCTGCCGGTCCCGGAGAAGACCCGCGCCGACGCTGAAATCTGGATCACCATGGAAGGCTGGGACGGCAGCCTGCATCAGGCGGCCGTGCCGCTGAGCAAGGCATCCCCGGCAACCCTCGCCTGGCTGAATAAACAAGGAGGCAAACCATGAAGAGCGCCCAACCCATGACCACTATCCGCCTGATCGGCAGCGCCCTCGCCCTGGCACTCAGTGCAGGCTTCAGCGCCCAGGCGCTGGCTCACAACCCGATGTGCGAGTGCAAGGCCATCGATGCCGAACAGATTCGCTGCACCGGTGGCTTCTCCGATGGCAGCGGCGCCCCCGGTGTCACCCTGGATGTGATCGGCTACGACGAAACCATCCTGGTACCGGGCAAGCTCGGTACCGACTCGACCCTGACCTTCAAAAAGCCGGGGACCGAGTTCTACGTACTGTTCGACGCCGGCCCAGGCCACGTGGTCGAGATCGACCAAGCGGATATCGAGGCCCCATGAGCAACCCGACGACACAAGTAGTCCGTCCGGCCGGTGCCGGCCATGAAACCCTTTATGTACTGCTCTTGTGCCTGGCGATCCTGACGGTTGCCGCGTCGGTGGTGCTGTGGCGCGGCGAGGCGCAGGCGGTCAGCAGCATCGAACGCCATCAACTGGACGCCCGACGCGACCTCAGTGCCTCCGAACAAGGCATTTACGCCGACCTGCGGGTAACCCTCGACGAAATCCACCTGCTGCGCGAAGAACAGCACGTCCCGCCCTCCCCGCAAACCCTCGCCGATGAAGGTTTTGCCCCCTTCGCCCAGGACGCCAGTTCGCTCAGCCGCGGCGCTCATGCCTGGCAAATGCTGGTAACCAGCGCCTACTTCGGTCACAGCCAGGCGCCGAGCGTGGCCGGTTCGTTTCTGATGCGCCTGAGCGCTGACGATGAGGGCGAGCCGGACATCTGGCTCAACCGTAGCGCCAGCCTCACTGCCCCCTCCGACCTGGCCGATGCCACGCTCATCAGCGCGGGCTGGCAACAGATCGTCGCCCAATTCGATGCCGGCGTCACCCGCCAGCATCGGCACTGATTTTGCGCATTCACCCGAGAGAAGACCGCTTGCCCATGCCTAGTTCATCTCAACGCTATCCTTTGCTGTCCATTGCCCGGCGCCTGCTCATCGGCCTACTGGCCGTCTTGATCGTGCCACTGGCCAGTGCCGATCAGGCCAAGCGCCTGCGCATCGGCATTACGCTGCATCCGTATTACAGCTACGTGACCAATATTGTCGGCGACAAGGCCGACGTGGTGCCGCTGATTCCGGCGGGCTTCAACCCCCATGCCTACGAGCCTCGCGCCGAAGACATCAAGCGCATCGCCGGCCTGGACGTGATCGTACTCAACGGTGTCGGCCATGACGATTTTGCCGACCGCATGATCGCCGCCAGCGAAACCCCGAACGTCAAGGTGATCGAGGCCAACGAAAACGTGCCGTTGCTGGCTGCCACCGGCGTGGCGGCGCGCGGCGCGGGCAAGGTGGTGAACCCTCACACCTTCCTGTCGATCAGCGCCTCCATTGCCCAGGTCAACAACATCGCCCGGGAGCTGGGCAAGATCGACCCGGACAATGCCAAGGCCTACACCCAGAACGCCCGCGCCTACGGCAAACGCCTGCGGCAGATGCGCGCCGACGCCCTGGCCAGGCTGACCACCGCGCCCAACGCCGATCTGCGGGTGGCCACCGTCCATGCCGCCTACGACTACCTGTTGCGTGAGTTCGGCCTGGAAGTGACCGCCGTGGTCGAGCCGGCCCACGGCATTGAGCCCAGCCCGAGCCAACTGAAGAAAACCATCGACCAACTGCGTGAGCTGGACGTGAAGGTGATCTTCTCGGAGATGGACTTTCCGTCCGCTTACGTCGACACCATCCAGCGCGAGTCCGGGGTCAGGCTCTACCCGCTGTCGCACATCTCCTACGGCGACTACAGCGCCGACAAATATGAACAGGAAATGACCGGCAACCTCAACACCGTGGTCCGGGCCATTCAGGAGGCCGGCGCATGACGGCCCAGCAAACCCTGACCGCACAACGTGCCGGTCCGGCCCTGAACTTCAACGATGTCAGCCTGACACTCGGGCGCACGACGATCCTCGACCAGGTGAGCTTTGAGGTGCAACCCGGCAACGTGCATGCGCTGGTCGGCCCTAACGGCGGCGGCAAAAGCTCGCTGATCAAGACCCTGCTCGGGCAAATGCCCCATCAGGGCCTTCTGAGCCTGGAATGGCCGGGCGAGCCGGGCACCATCGGCTACGTGCCGCAAGCCCTGGAGTTCGATCGCGGCTTGCCCCTCACCGTCGACGACTTCATGGCCGCCATGTGCCAGCGCCGTCCTGCGTTCCTGGGCATCAGCCGGCACTACAGCGCAGCCATCGGCGAAGCGCTGGAACGGGTCGGCATGCAGGACAAACGCAAACGCCGCATGGGGGCACTGTCCGGTGGCGAGCGCCAGCGCGTGCTGTTGGCTCAGGGGTTGATCCCGGCACCGCAGCTGCTGGTGCTCGACGAGCCGATGTCGGCCCTCGATGAAGCGGGGATCCAGGTGTTTGAACGGTTGCTGGACGATTGGCGCCAGGCCGGGATCACCGTGCTGTGGATCGAGCACGACCTGGAAGCCGTAGGCCGCCTTGCCGATCGCGTCACCGGGCTCAATCGCCGTGTACTGTTTGACGCCACGCCGAAACAGGCGCTGACCCCGGAACGCTTGCTGAGCCTGTTCTCCACCCACCCACGAACCGCCGGGAGCGCCGCGTGATGAGTTACGAAGCCTTTCGTTTAATGGTTCAGGGCTGGGCCTCTTCGGGTTACTTGCCCGAAGCGCTGGCCTACGGGTTTGTGGTCAACGCACTGCTCGCCGGGTTGTTGATCGGCCCGGTGCTGGGTGGCCTGGGCACGCTGGTGGTGGTCAAGCGCTTCGCGTTTTTCTCCGAAGCGGTCGGCCATGCGGCATTGACCGGCGTGGCCATCGGCATTCTGCTGGGCGAACCCTACACCGGCCCTTATGGCAGCCTGTTCGGCTACTGCCTGCTGTTCGGCATCCTGCTCAACTACCTGCGCAACCGTACAGGCCTGGCGCCCGACACCCTGATCGGGGTCTTCCTCTCGGTTTCATTGGCCCTTGGCGCCAGCTTGCTGCTGATTCTGGCCGGCAAGATCAACGTGCACATTCTGGAGAACGTGCTGTTCGGCTCGGTGCTCACGGTCAACGGCAATGACCTGCTGGTACTGGCCATCGTCGGTTCACTGGTGATGGGCCTGAGCCTGCCGCTGTACAACCGCATCATGCTGGCCAGTTTCAACCCACAACTGGCGGCCGTGCGCGGCGTTGCGGTCAAGACCCTCGACTACCTGTTCGTGGTCCTGGTCACGCTGATCACCGTGGCCGCCGTGAAAGTCATCGGCGCCATCCTGGTGGGCGCGCTGCTGGTGATTCCGGCGGCCGCGGCACGCCTGCTGAGTCAATCGCTCAAGGGCTTCTTCTGGTGTTCGGTGCTCATCGCCACCGTCAGTACCCTGTGCGGGATTCTGGCGCCGATTGTCTTCGACCTGCCGATTCCGTCAGGGGCCGCGATCATTCTGACGGCCGGCATCGCCTTCGCCCTCGCCGCCATCGCCCGTGGCGTGGTCCCCATCCTCAAAGGGAATATTGGATAAATGTCATTTTCCATGCGTCAGCTGACCTTGGCCATGGCCCTGTGCGGCCTGGCAAACACCAGCACCTTCGCCACCGACCGCTTCGAACCGATGCGCCTGGCGGCCAATAATGGCATTGGCAACACCGTGCAGCATGCCGCGACCGCGGCCCACACAGTACACGTGCTGGCCTCGCTGCCGATCACCCATGGCCTGGCCGCCAGCCTGACCGAGGGCACCGACATCGTGCTGGAACGTGCGGCTCCCGCCAATCTTCCGGGCTCGCGACAAGCCGCGTACTTCTCCGGACGGGGTGCAGTGGCCCTGCACACCTTGTCGCAGCAAGCGGACGCGGTGATCGGCCTGCGCTCGTTGTGGCCAGACGACCCGCTGTACCCGAACGCCCGACGCAGCAATATCCGTATCGTTGAAATCGATGCCGCGCGCCCGGTGGACGGTGCCTTGCCGGGCGTTGCCTTGCAGCCGGGCAATGTCGACGGGCTGAACAGCCAACCCTGGATGGCCAGCAACAACATGGGACGCATGGCCGACGTGATTGCCGCTGATCTGGTGCGCCTGGCCCCCGAGGCCAAGCCGAGGATCGAGAGCAACCTGGCAACCCTCAAGCAACGCCTGCTCAAACTCAGCGCGGACAGCGAAGCGCAACTGGCCGATATCGACAACCTCAGCACGTTCAGCCTCAGCGATCACTTCACCTACCTGGTCAGCGGCCTCAACCTGGAACAGGTCGGCCTCGACACCCGCGCCGACAACGAGTGGACAGCCGAAACCCTGCAACAGCTGAGCGCAACCCTCAAGGACAACGATGTAGCGGTGGTGCTGCATCACCGCCCGCCATCGGAGGTACTGAAGGCTGCCATCACCGCGGGGGGCAGCCGGTTGCTGGTGCTGCAGACCGACGGCGCCGATCCGGTGGCCGAGCTGTCCGGCAACATCAATCAAGTGCTCCAGGCGCTGAAAAGCCAGTCCTGAAACCTTCCACCTGAAGTCGCGGCCCTACCGGGCCGCGCTTACAAAGTCCCTCAAGAAACCAGGCCGCCCCCCGTGCTAGCGTGCCCTGCGCATGACGCGAACAGACAGGGAAAGGGACTAAACCATGAGCGACTCCATCGCACTGAACAAGGCCAACTGGGACGAGCGCGCACCGTTGCATGCCGCCTCAGCGGAATACGCGACCGCCGCCTTTATCGACGACCCCCGGCATCTATCCGATGTCGTGCGGTTCGACTTGCCACTGCTGGGGGATATTTGCGGACTGCGCGGCGTGCACCTGCAGTGCCATATCGGTACCGACACCCTTTCACTCGCCCGACTGGGCGCACAGATGACCGGGCTGGACTTCTCACCGGCCGCCCTGGCTCAGGCCCGCGCCCTGGCGCAGCAATGCGGCGTGCCCATCACCTATGTCGAGTCCGAGCTTTATCACGCCACCGAGGCGTTGCCCCACGCGGCATTCGATCTGGTGTACACCGGCATTGGCGCCCTGTGCTGGCTACCGAGCATCGACGCCTGGGCACGTACCGTCAGCACATTGCTCAAGCCTGGTGGACGGTTGTTCATCCGCGAGGGCCACCCGATGCTGTGGGCGCTCAATGAAGACTGCGAACACGCCCTGTCTGTAGAACTGCCGTATTTCGAGCGTGAGGCGCCGCAAGTGTGGGACGACGAGCGCACCTATGTCCAAACCGACGTCTCGCTCAAGGCGACGGTGACCCATGAATGGAACCACGGTCTGGGGGAAATCATCAGCGCACTGCTGGCCCACGGGCTGGACATCACCGGCCTGGTCGAACATCAAAGCATTCCCTGGGATGCCCTGCCGGGCCAGATGGTCAGCGACGCCAACGGTGAATACCGCCTCAAGGAAGCTCCGTGGCGCCTGCCGTTGACCTACACCTTGCAGGCCGTCAAACGCAGTACCTGAAGCCCGGTGGCGCAGACGAAAAAGCCCGTTGAACCCAAGGTCCAACGGGCTTTTTGTCAACCGCGCAGTCAGTTGCCGGCGGCGGCCTGCTCGGCCATTTTCTGGCGCAGGCTCAAGGGTCGCATGTCAGTCCAGACCTCTTCGATGTAGGCCAGGCACTCTTTCTTGAAGCCGCTTTTGCCCACGGTGCGCCAGCCTTGGGGCACGGCCTTGTAGTCCGGCCAGATCGAGTACTGCTCTTCATGGTTGACCACTACCTGAAAGAGGATGTCCTCGCGGTCGAATACTGAAGTCATGGTGAATCTCCATCGCTGTAGGATGGGCTGCACCGCACGTGCAGCCGTTGTGTAGAAGAAACGTATCAAGCCCTGGAAAAATTAGAGGTCGGCAACCGCGGCACCCAGCGCACGCCCGAAAATCTCCGCCACGCGGTCAATCTCGGTGGCAGTGATGATCAGCGGTGGCAGGAAGCGCACCACACACCCGTGGCGCCCACCCAACTCCAGGATCAGTCCGCGCTTGAGGCATTCACGCTGAACCCGTGGCGCCAACTGACCGAACGCTGGCGGATGACCCTGCGCGTCCGCTTCCCCGGCCGGGTTGACCAACTCAACACCGAGCATCAGGCCACGGCCACGGATGTCGCCCAATTGCGGGAAGTCCTGTTGCAGAAGACGCAGGTGCGCGGCCAGGCGCTCACCCATGGCCGCCGCGTGGTCGGCGACCTTGTGTTCGATCAGGTAACGCATCACTGCGGAGCCTGCGGCCATGGCCATCTGGTTGCCACGGAACGTGCCGGCATGGGCGCCCGGCAGCCAGGTGTCGAGCCAGTCGCGATAGACCACCACCGCCAGCGGCAAGCTGCCGCCGATGGCTTTGGACATCACCACGACATCCGGGATGATCCCCGCATGTTCGAAGGCAAACATCTTGCCGGTACGGGCAAAGCCGCTCTGGATTTCATCGACAATCAGGGCCACCCCGGCCTGCTCGGTGATCCGGCGCAAACCCCGCAGCCAGTCGAGATCGGCCGGAATCACCCCGCCCTCGCCCTGCACCGCTTCAACGATCACCGCCGCCGGCAACTGCACGCCGGCCTCCGGATCGTTCAACAGGTTTTCCAGATAATGCAGGTTGGCCTTCACCCCGCGCTCGCCACCCAGGCCAAATGGGCAACGGTAGTCATAGGGGAACGGCATGAACTGCACGCCATTGCCGAGCAACGCCCCCAAAGGCTTCTTCGGTCCCAGGCTGCCCATCAGGCTTAACGCGCCCTGGCTCATGCCATGATAACCGCCCTGGAACGACAACACCGTACTGCGTCCGGTGGCGGTGCGTACCAGTTTCAAGGCCGCCTCCACCGCATCGGTACCGGTCGGGCCACAGAACTGGATTTTCGCTTCGCCGGCCAGGGCCGCAGGCAGCAGACCGAACAGGTCCTGTACAAACTGATCCTTGACCGGCGTGGTCAGGTCCAGGGTGTGCAGCGGCAATTCATCGGCCAGGACCTGCTGGATCGCCTCGATCACCACCGGGTGGTTGTGCCCCAGCGCCAACGTGCCGGCACCGGCCAGGCAGTCGATAAAGCGCCGCCCTTCCACGTCCTCGACATAAAGGCCCCTGGCGCGTTTGAGCGCCAGCGGAATACGCCGTGGGTAGCTGCGGGCATTGGATTCCTGTCGGCTTTGACGGGCCAGCAGCGGCGACTCGTTGAACTGGTAAAGCACTTCGGCCGGCGCCGGTTGCACGTTGACAAGGCTGGTAGCGACTGACATCTCTCGACCCTCGATACGCGGATGATAGTGACCAAAACTGCACACCCGGCAGGTGCGCATTCCGGCTCGGGCGCGCACGTACCGGTTTTCCTGTTCTGGAAACGCATCAGGGATATGAGGATTTAGACCGGTCGCTGGTTTTCTATGCGCGGGGCACAAAAATGCGGTGAGGATGCTGGGTCGAGGGGGTGGCGAATATCGCTTTCGCTGGCAAACAGAACTCCGCCCGGCCCGGTCCCACAACGTGCGCGTAGGCGCCCATGCCATCCAATCAAGCGCGAACGCCACCCCGTGGCGAGCTCGCCACGGTCATGCTGTTCAGTTAAGGAGATAAGACCGCCTTTGTAGGAGCAGCCGGTCGACGCTCGAGTGCTCGCGATAATCGTGAGAGCGACGTGGGGTGTCAGGGAACACGCGTTATCGTTAGCGACCATCGCGAGCACGCTCGCTCCTACAACGGGGCATGCGCTCGGCATCCCTGTTCCGTTGAACAATGTCAGGACTGCAACGGCATGGTCAGTTCGACCCGCAAACCGTCATCACGACTCTCGAAATGCAGCACGCAACCGCAGCGCTGGACAATCGCCTGGACAATCGCCAGGCCCAGGCCACAACCGGTGCTTGAACCGTTACGCCAGAAGCGTTGAGTCAGGTGTTGCAGGTCCTCGTCGGCTATTCCCGGGCCGTGGTCGCGCACCTTGAAACGCACGCGATTGCCGGTGGTTTCCAGGCTCAGCTCCACGGCCGCGTCCGCCGGCGTGTGGCGCAAGGCGTTGTCGAGCAGATTGCGCAGCGCGGCAATCGACAACACCGCGGGCATCTGCACCGGTGCCTGGGAATAACTGGCCGGCAGGTGCAGCTTGATCCGGCTACGGTCGCCACTCGCCGCGTCCTGAATCGCCAGGCGGGCGACCTGTTCGGCGCTGCACTGCACACCATCGTCGAACGACAGGCTGCCCTCGACCCGGGCCAGCAACAGCAGTTGCTCCAGGGTCCGGTGCAAGCGATCGGCGCCCTCCTCGGCACGGGCCAGGGACTGGTCACGGGCAGCCCCTTCAGTCATGCGGGCCACTTGCAGGTGAGTCTTGATGGCCGTCAGCGGGCTGCGCAGCTCATGGGCTGCGTCGCCGGTCAGCCGACGCTCGCGCTCGATGGTCTTGCCAATGCGCTGGAACAGCTGGTTCTGGGTCTCTAGCAACGGCTGCAGTTCACTGGGCAACGGCTGGATCTGCAGGGGTTCAAGGGAATCGGCGCTACGGCGCATCAAGGCGTCACGCATGCGGTTGAGTGGCGCCAGCCCCTGGCCGATGCCCAGCCACAGCAAGCACAGGCAGCCGAGCAAGGCCACACCCACCGGCACCGAAGCGGCCAGCAGTATCGACAGGTTCAACGCTTCGCGTTCCACTTGCCGGTCGGCCGTGGTGATGCGCAGGTCGCCACGGGCCAGGGTGAAGCTGCGCCAACGGGCGCCGTCGATCATCTGATCGTGGAAGCCCAGCTTTTCCGCTTCCAGGGTTTGCTCGGGTGTCGCATGACTGCGGGCCAGGATTTCGCCGCGCAACGAGCTGACCTGACAGGCCATCCCCCCCGGAACATTCAACTGTTCGGCACTGAAGTGGGTGCCCTCGCCCTTGCTCGGCAAGGGCGGCAGCTGCTCCAGCAGCCCGGCCACCATGCGCGCCGACGCCACCAGCCGCTGATCGAGGGAGAACATCATCTGGTTACGCAAGTCGCTGAGCATCCAGGCCGCGGCCAATGCCCAGATCATCGCGAAAGCCGCGCCGAGGGTCAGGCTCAGGCGCACGCGCAAACTCATCACTTCGATTGCTCTCCAGCGTCCGCCGGCCCCAGGCGATAACCCAGCCCCCGCACGGTCTCGACAATGCCATTGCCGAGCTTGCGCCGCAGGTGATGGATATGAACGTTGAGGGCGTTGCTTTCCAGTTCATCGTTGAAGCCGTACACGCTGTCCTTGAGTTGCTCGGTGGACAGCACCCGACCACGATTGTGCAGCAAGGCCTGCAGCAGCGACTGCTCGCGGCGCGACAGGTCCACCGGCTGGCCGGCCAGCAAGGTTTCCCGGCTGCTGGGGTCGTAGGTCAGGGCCCCGTGTTCGATCAAGTTGACGCTGCGACCCGCGACCCGACGCAACAGGGTGTGCAGGCGCGCGGCCAGCTCGCGCAAGTCGAAGGGCTTGAGCAGGTAGTCATCGGCACCGGCTTGCAGGCCATCGACACGGTCAGTAACCGAGTCGCGAGCGGTGAGAATCAGCACCGGAATCTCCAGGCCTTGCTGGCGCAGTTGCTGAAGCAGTTTCAAGCCGTCTTCATCGGGCAGCCCCAGGTCGAGCACCATCACCTCGAACTCGGCGACCTTGAGCATCGCCCGGGCAGCCGACGCCGTGGCCACATGTTCCACGGTCATGCCCTGAGCCGTAAGGCCGGCAACAATACCGCTGGCGATCAGCTCATCGTCTTCACAGACAAGTACGTGCATGGTGAGACCTGTAGAAAAGTGTTGATTAAGAAGGCACCGGATTAAGCCGACATTATGCCCCAGCTGTCATCGCCACAAGGATAACGCGGTTAATCATCGGTTAATCGCGACCCTTCATGGTGCACCCTACTTGCACCGGTATAAGGTCTACCCATGCGTCGTCTGTTTCTATTCATGCTGTTTGTTTTCGCAGGCCTGGCCCAGGCCGCCGCCAACCCGTTTGAAACCAAACCTGATTTCCTGCCGGTGGGCAAGGCCTTCACCTTGACCTCCGAACGCCTGGAATCCGGGGAAACCCAGCTGTTCTGGCAAATTGCCGACGGCTACTACCTGTACCAGAAACGCCTGAGTTTCAACGGTCTGCCAGAGGCCCAAGCCCCTGCGCTGCCCGAGGGTGAAGCCCACAGCGACGAATTCTTTGGTGATCAGCAGGTCTATCGCCAGGGCCTGGAGCTGAAGATCCCGGCCGACGCCACGGGCCGGATCAAAGTGGGTTTCCAGGGCTGCGCCGATGCCGGCCTGTGTTACCCGCCCCAGACCCAGGTGGTTGACCTGGGTGGTATCGTGCCTGCCGTCAACACCGTAGAAGCACCGGATCAAGCCTTGGCTAGTGGTCTGCAACAGCAGGCGCTGGGCTGGAGCTTGCTGGTGTTTTTCGGCTTGGGCCTGCTGCTCGCATTCGCCCCTTGTTCGTTGCCCATGCTGCCGATCCTCGCCGGCTTGATCGTCGGCAGTGGTGCCAGTGCCAAGCGCGGCTTCGCCCTGGCCGGCAGCTATGTAGTGAGCATGGCGCTGGTGTATGCGGCACTGGGTGTGCTGGCGGCATTGCTGGGGGCCAATCTGCAGGCATGGCTGCAGAATCCCTGGCTGCTGGGCAGTTTCGCGGTGATCTTTGTACTGCTGTCGCTGCCGATGTTCGGCTTCTTTGAACTGCAATTGCCGGTGGCCGTGCGTGACCGTCTGGAAAACGCCAGCCGCAAACAGGGGGGGGGCAGCCTGCTCGGGGCTGGTGCGCTGGGGGCGTTATCCGGTTTGCTGGTAGGCCCGTGCATGACCGCGCCACTGGCCGGTGCCTTGTTGTACATCGCCCAGAGTGGCAATGCGCTGCATGGCGGGTTGATCCTGTTCACGATGGGCATCGGCATCGGTTTGCCACTGTTGCTGCTGGTGACCGTCGGCAACCGTTTCCTGCCCAAGCCCGGCACCTGGATGAACCTGCTCAAGGGCATCTTCGGTTTCCTGTTCCTCGGCACCGCGCTGATCATGCTCCGGCCGGTGCTGGATGAGTCGCTGTGGGTCGGCTTGTGGGGCGCGCTGTTGCTGATCATTGCCTACAGCGCCTGGCGCCAGACCGGCGGGTTCGGTCGTGCCGCCCATGTGTTCGGTGGCCTGGCACTGCTGTCCGGGTTGTGGGGCAGCATGTTGATGATTGGTGCTGCCGGCGGCAGTGACGACCTGTTCAAGCCCTTGCAGGTCTATCGCGCACACGCCTCCACTGGAGTGGCCAGCCCTACGGCCCACGACGCCTTCATCACGGTCAAGGACTCCACCGCGCTGCAACGTGAACTGGACACGGCACGCGCCCAGGGCCAGTGGGTGCTGCTGGACTACTACGCCGACTGGTGCGTGTCGTGCAAGATCATGGAGAAACAGGTGTTCGGCAAACCCCAGGTGCTGGAGGCGTTGAAGGATGTGCGCTTGCTGCGCCTGGATGTCACCGCCGACAATGCCGACAGCCGTGAACTGCTCGACCGTTACAAAGTGCCCGGGCCGCCCAGCCTGTTGTGGATCGGCACCGACGGCGAAGAACGCCGCAGCCAGCGCATGACCGGAGAGGTCGATGCCGCCGGTTTCCTCCAACACTGGAACATCGTCCGGAACGCTCTTTGATGCTGACCTTTACCCTCGGCACCTTTGCCATTGCGCTCAATCATTTGCTGCTGATCAGCGCCCTGGGACTGGCCACCCTGGTCGGTTGGCGTGTGGCCAAGCGCGGAGGCGAGAACCCCGAGTCGGTGCTGTTCGGGTTATTCATGCTGGGCCTGCTTGCCGCCAGAGCGGGATTCGTGGTCGCCTACTGGCCTCACTACCGCGGTGACCTGTGGCAAATCATCGACCTGCGCGATGGCGGTTTCCTCGCCTGGCCGGGGGTGATCGTGCTGCTGCTGGCAACGGTGGCGTGGGGCTGGCGTCGTCCGCCCCTGCGCAAACCACTGGGGTATGGCGTGGCCAGCGGTCTGTTGTTCTGGCTGCTGGCGAGCCTGTCCCTGAATCTGTATGAACAAGGCACCCGCCTGCCGGAAATCACCTTGCACAATGCCGCCGGCGAAACCGTGCAACTGGCCGACTATCAGGGCGGCCCCCTGGTGATCAATCTCTGGGCCACTTGGTGTCCCCCCTGCCGACGGGAAATGCCGGTGCTGGAGAGTGCCCAGCAACAACGACCCGACCTGACCTTCCTGTTCGTCAACCAGGCTGAAAGCATGCAGAGCGTCAGCACCTTCCTCGCCACCCAGGGCCTGAGCCTGTCGAACGTCCTGTTTGATCGCGGCGGCCGGTTGGGCCAGGCCGTCGGCTCCATGGCATTGCCGACGACGCTGTTCTACAGCGCCGAGGGTCGCCTGCTCGGCAGCCACCTGGGCGAGCTTTCCGAAGCCAGCCTGGCCCGCGCACTGGAAAATTTCGATACACCCTCCACCCCCATTCAGGCCACACCTCCAAGGAAACTGCCATGCCCCGCTTCCGCCATCTGCTGACGATGACCCTGGGCGCAGCCCTGCTGCAAAGCCCCTTGCTCCACGCCGAAGAACTGCCTGCGGCAATCCGCAAGATCGAAGAAAAAGGCGCGAAGATCATTGGCAGCTTCGATGCACCCGATGGTTTGCGCGGCTATGCAGCGCAATACCAGAACCGAGGCATGGCCCTGTACCTGACGCCCGACGGCAAGCACGTGTTGCTGGGCAACCTGTATGACGCCAATGGCAAGGACCTGACCGCCGAGCCGTTGCAAAAGCTGGTGTACGCGCCGATGGCCAAGGAGGTCTGGGCGAAGATGGAGTCCAGCGCCTGGATCGCCGACGGCAACAAGGACGCCCCTCGAGTGGTGTACCTGTTCAGCGACCCGAACTGCCAGTACTGCACCCTGTTCTGGGAACAAGCCAGGCCCTGGGTGAAGTCCGGCAAGGTGCAACTGCGGCACATCATGGTCGGCATCATCCGTGAAGACAGCCCGGGCAAATCCGCCGCCCTGTTGGCCAGCAAAGACCCGAGCAAGGCCCTGGACGACCATGAAAAGGCCGGCAAACAAAGCGCACTCAAGGCGCTGCCAACCATTCCCAAAGAGGTCCAGGACAAACTCAATGCCAACATGGCATTGATGGAAGAACTCGAACTGTCCGCCACCCCGGCGATCTTCTACCTGGACGCCAAGGGTGACCTGCAACAGCAACAAGGTGCACCATCGCCTGACAAACTAGCGAAGATACTCGGACCTAAATAACGACGACGGGAGCAGCCGAGCGCCGCCCGGCTCTCTCCCGCAATTGATCCGCGCATTGAACCAGCCTCCCCACTCCTTGTGGGCAACTCCATGCTTGAGCTCCCAAGCATGGAGTTTCGTGGATTTTGGCTTTGGCTTCTCAAGCCAAACATCACCCAGGCCGGCCTACCCGCGATTGCAATGGCTCAATCGCTGAAGATCAAGCCACCACCCCCGCGTCCGCCCGCAGCCCCAGCGCCTCGACGGCATTGATCGCACACTGCTCATCGACATCCGACAGGTCACCGCTGATCCCCACGGCGCCCAGTACATTGCCTTCCTGATCCCGAATCAGCACCCCGCCCGGTGCGGGGACCACGCTGCCCTGCCCCAGGCTGTTCAACGCCGCGATAAACGCCGGACGCTGTTGCGCGTCCAGTGCCAATAGCCGCGAGCCCTTGCCCAGCGCAATCGCGCCCCAGGCTTTGCCGATCGCAATGTCGGGACGCAGCAGGCTCGCGCCATCTTCACGCTGCAGAGCGATCAGATGCCCGCCGGCATCCAGTACCGCAATGGTCAGCGGGGCCGCGTTGATTGCTCGCCCGGCGGTGATGGCCTCATTGACCAGGTTGACTGCGACTTTCAAGGTTAAAGCGCTCATGGGTGCCGTCCTTATTTTGTTATGGGAAAGCCGTTGGGTTCATTTTGTCGAGAAACCAGATGAGGCAAATAGAACACAATGAGTTATTTTTTTGTATACAATAATTATCGAAAAGCACTCCATGCGACGAAACGCCACAGTGTTTATGGGCTTCCGACGAATGAAACAAGCGCTTGAGAAAATGGATTGACCTGCGCCGTCCGCCGTGAATACACTCTGCGCAAAGCCACTTGTATACAATTACAAAACGTAAAGAGGCACAAAACAATGAGCAAAATGAGAGCAATCGAAGCCGCCGTTCTGGTGATGCGCCGTGAAGGGGTTGATACCGCTTTTGGCATCCCGGGTGCTGCCATCAACCCGCTGTACTCCGCCCTGCAAAAGGTCGGCGGCATCGATCACGTCCTCGCTCGCCACGTTGAAGGCGCCTCACACATGGCCGAGGGCTACACCCGCACGAAAGCCGGCAACATCGGCGTGTGCATCGGGACGTCCGGCCCTGCCGGTACCGACATGGTCACCGGGCTCTACAGCGCCTCGGCCGACTCGATTCCAATCCTTTGCATCACCGGCCAGGCACCCCGCGCCCGTATGCACAAGGAAGACTTCCAGGCTGTCGATATCACCACCATCGTCAAGCCAGTGACCAAGTGGTCGACCACCGTCATGGAACCAGGCCAGGTGCCTTACGCGTTCCAGAAGGCCTTCTATGAAATGCGCTCCGGCCGTCCAGGCCCAGTGCTGATTGACCTGCCGTTCGACGTGCAGATGGCCGAAATCGAATTCGACATCGACGCCTATCAACCGCTGCCATTGGCCAAGCCGAGCGCTACCCGCGTGCAGGTGGAAAAAGCCCTGGCCATGCTCGACCAGGCTGAACGCCCGTTGCTGGTGGCCGGTGGCGGCATCATCAATGCCGATGCCAGCGACCTGCTGGTGGAGTTCGCCGAGCTGACCGGCATCCCGGTGATCCCGACCCTGATGGGCTGGGGCACGATCCCGGACGATCACCCGTTGATGGTCGGCATGGTTGGCCTGCAGACGTCGCACCGCTACGGCAACGCCACCATGCTCAAGTCCGACGTGGTGCTGGGCGTGGGTAACCGTTGGGCCAACCGTCATACCGGTTCGGTCGACGTGTACACCGAAGGCCGCAAGTTCATCCACGTCGACATCGAGCCGACCCAAATCGGCCGCGTGTTCACCCCGGACCTGGGCATCGTCTCCGACGCCGCCGCCGCGCTGACCGTGTTCATCGAAGTGGCTCGTGAATGGCAGGCCGCCGGCAAACTGAAAAACCGCAGCGCCTGGTTGCAAGACTGCCAGCAACGCAAAGCCAGCCTGCAGCGCAAGACTCACTTCGACAACGTACCGGTCAAGCCGCAGCGCGTGTACGAGGAAATGAACCAGGTGTTCGGCAAGGACACCTGCTACGTCAGCACCATCGGTCTGTCGCAGATTGCCGGCGCGCAGTTCCTGCACGTCTACAAGCCGCGCCACTGGATCAACTGTGGCCAGGCGGGCCCGCTGGGCTGGACCATTCCGGCAGCACTGGGCGTGGTCAAGGCTGACCCGAGCCGCAAGGTTGTGGCACTCTCGGGCGACTACGACTTCCAGTTCATGATTGAAGAGCTGGCGGTGGGCGCGCAGTTCAAACTGCCGTACATCCATGTCGTGGTGAACAACTCGTACCTGGGCCTGATCCGTCAGGCGCAGCGCGGTTTCGACATGGACTACTGCGTGCAGTTGTCCTTCGACAACCTCAATGCACCAGAGCTCAACGGCTACGGGGTTGACCATGTCGCCGTGGCCGAGGGCCTGGGTTGCAAGGCACTGCGCGTGTTCGAGCCGGCCGACATCGCCCCTGCCCTGCGCAAGGCCGAGGAGCTGATCGAGGAGTTCAAGGTTCCGGTGATCGTCGAGATCATTCTGGAGCGCGTGACCAACATTTCCATGGGCACCGAGATCAACGCCGTCAACGAGTTCGAAGACCTGGCGCTGGTCGGCAACGACGCACCGACTGCGATTTCGATGCTCGATTGATTGCGTTTAGATGATCGTTCCCACGCTCCGGCGTGGGAATGCAGTCCGGGACGCTCCGCGTCCCAACAGCGGACGCAAAGCGTCCAATGAGGCATTCCCACGCAGAGCGTGGGAACGATAACTCTTAAGGGAGACCACCATGCCGCGTTTCGCAGCCAACCTGTCCATGCTGTTTACCGAGCAGGATTTTCTTGCCCGCTTCGAAGCGGCCGCCAAGGCCGGCTTCAGTGGTGTCGAATACCTGTTCCCGTACGATTTCAGCTCCGCCGAAATCAAGGCGCAACTGGATGCCAACGGTCTGACTCAAGTGCTATTCAACCTGCCGGCCGGTGATTGGGCCAAAGGTGAACGCGGGATCGCCTGCCACCCTGACCGCGTGGAAGAGTTCCGCGCTGGCGTGGACCTGGCAATCGCCTATGCGCAAGTGCTGGGCAACACCCAGGTCAACTGCCTGGCCGGTATCCGCCCACAAGGCGTCGACGATGCCACGGTAGAAAAAACCTTTGTCGCCAACCTGAGGTTCGCCGCCGACAAGCTGCAAGCGGCCGGCATCAAGCTGGTGATGGAAGCCATCAACACCCGCGACATCCCGGGCTTCTACCTGAACAACACCGCGCAAGCCCTGTCGATTCGCGAACAAGTGGGCAGTGCCAACCTGTTCCTGCAATACGACATCTACCACATGCAAATCATGGAAGGTGACCTGGCCCGCACCATGGCCACGCACCTGGGCGAGATCAACCACATCCAGCTGGCCGACAACCCCGGCCGCAACGAACCAGGCACCGGAGAAATCAACTACCGCTTCCTGTTCGAACACCTGGACCGCATCGGTTATCAAGGCTGGGTGGGCTGTGAATACAAGCCGCTGACCACCACTGAAGCTGGTCTTGGCTGGTTGAAAACCCATAACGCAATTTGACCCATTACCTGTAGGAGCGAGCTTGCTCGCGAAGAACGATCAGGCGCCGCGCTTACTCAGGCAGCACGCGTTTTCGTTGAGGTTTTTCGCGAGCAAGCTCGCTCCTACAGAAAGCACAAAACAAGAGGATTTTCTCATGGCTAAAATCGGATTTATCGGCACCGGCATCATGGGCCACCCAATGGCGTTGAACCTGCAGAAAGCCGGTCACAGCCTGTTCCTGTCGGCACACCACGACCCAGCCCCGGCAGACTTGGTCGCCGCTGGCGCGGTGGCGCTGGCGAACCCGAAAGAAGTCGCCCAGGAAGCCGAATTCATCATCGTCATGGTGCCGGATACCCCGCAGGTTGACGACGTACTGTTCCGCGCCGATGGCGTCGCCGCTGGTGTTGGCCCTGGCAAAGTCGTGATCGACATGAGCTCGATCTCGCCGACCGCGACCAAAACCTTCGCCGCCAAAATCAATGAAAAAGGCGCGCAGTACCTCGACGCCCCGGTATCCGGTGGTGAAGTCGGCGCCAAGGCGGCCACCCTGAGCATCATGGTCGGCGGCGACGCCAACGCCTTCGAACGCGCCCTGCCGCTGTTCCAGGCCATGGGCAAGAACATCACCCTGGTTGGTGGCAATGGCGACGGTCAAACCGCCAAGGTAGCCAACCAGATCATCGTCGCGCTGAACATCCAGGCCGTTGCCGAAGCGCTGTTGTTCGCCTCGAAAAACGGTGCCGACCCGGCCAAGGTACGTGAAGCCCTGATGGGTGGCTTTGCTTCATCGAAGATTCTCGAAGTCCACGGCGAGCGCATGATCAAAGGCACCTTCGATCCGGGCTTCCGCATCAGCCTGCACCAGAAAGACCTCAACCTGGCGCTGGCCGGTGCTCGCGAGCTGGGCATCAACCTGCCGAACACCGCCAACACCCAGCAAGTGTTCAGCACCTGCGCGGCCATCGGTGGCAGCAACTGGGACCACTCGGCGCTGATCAAGGGCCTGGAACACATGGCGAACTTCTCGATTCGCGACAAGAAGTAAGCCCTGCCCGGTACTGATCGTTCCCACGCGCAGCAAAGGAACGATCATTAGCTCTGTTCCAAAAACAATAAGATTGGGAGCCCGCCATGTCGGTCGATCCGCAACAATTCCTGCGCGACCTGTTCGCCACCGCCATCGACGCGGCCCATCCGCAACAGGTCCTCGAAGCCCATTTACCCAAAGACCGCAGCGGTCGGGTGATCGTCATCGGTGCCGGCAAGGCTGCCGCGGCCATGGCGCTGGTGGTCGAGCGCTGCTGGCAGGGTGAAGTGTCCGGCCTGGTCGTCACCCGCTACAGTCACGGCGCACCGTGCGAAAAAATCGAAGTGGTCGAAGCCGCCCACCCGGTGCCCGACGCCGCCGGCCTGGCCGTGGCCAAGCGAGTCCTGGAACGGGTCAGCAATCTCAGCGAAGACGACCGCGTGATCTTCCTGCTGTCGGGGGGTGGTTCAGCCTTGCTGGCCCTGCCCGCTGCCGGTATCACCCTGGCCGACAAACAGGCGATCAACAAAGCCCTGCTCAAGTCCGGTGCGACCATTGGCGAGATGAACTGCGTGCGCAAGCATCTCTCGGCGATCAAGGGCGGACGCCTGGGCAAAGCCTGCTGGCCCGCGACGGTCTACACCTATGCCATTTCCGATGTCCCGGGCGACCTCGCCACGGTGATCGCGTCCGGCCCGACCGTGGCCGACCCCAGCACCTCGGCAGACGCGCTGGCCATTCTCAAACGCTACGCCATCGATGTCCCGGCATCGGTACGCAGCTGGCTGCAAAACCCCGAATCCGAGACCGTGAAACCTGGCGATCCATGCCTGGCACGCAACCATTTCCAACTGATTGCCCGCCCCCAGCAATCCCTGGAAGCGGCCGCGGTAAAAGCCCGTCAAGCCGGTTTCAGCCCGTTGATCCTTGGTGACCTGGAAGGCGAGTCCCGCGAAGTGGCGAAAGTCCACGCCGGGATCGCGCGCCAAGTGGTGCTGCACGGCCAGCCCCTGGCGGCTCCTTGCGTAATCCTGTCGGGTGGTGAGACCACCGTCACCGTACGCGGCAATGGCCGTGGCGGACGCAATGCCGAGTTCCTGCTCAGCCTGACCGATAGCCTCAAAGGCCTGCCGGGTGTCTACGCCCTGGCCGGTGATACCGACGGCATCGACGGCTCCGAGGACAACGCCGGCGCCATCATGACCCCGGACAGCTACGCTCGCGCCACGGCGCTGGGCCTGAGTGCCAACGATGAACTGGACAACAACAATGGCTACGGCTACTTCGAGGCACTCGACGCCCTGATCGTCACCGAGCCAACGCGCACCAACGTCAACGACTTCCGTGCCATCCTGATCCTCGAGAACCCTAAACATGACGCCTGATAAAAAGGTCAAAATCCTCGCCACCCTGGGTCCCGCCACCGACGGGATCGACACCATTCGCGAGCTGGTGCAGGCCGGGGTCAACATCTTCCGCCTGAACTTCAGCCACGGCGAACACGCCGATCACGCCCAGCGCTATCAGTGGATCCGCGAAGTCGAACGCCAGCTCAACTACCCACTCGGCATTCTGATGGACCTGCAAGGCCCGAAACTGCGGGTCGGCAAGTTCGCCCAGGGCAAGGTGCAACTGGTCCGGGGACAGGCCTTGCGCCTGGACCTGGATACCACACCGGGCGATGAACGCCGGGTCAACCTGCCGCACCCGGAAATCATCGCCGCCCTGGAACCCGGCATGGACCTGCTGCTGGACGACGGCAAGCTGCGCCTACGGGTGGTGACCAAGTACGCCGACGCCATCGACACCACAGTGCTCAATGGCGGTGAACTGTCGGACCGCAAGGGCGTCAACGTGCCGCAAGCGGTACTCGACCTCAGCCCGCTGACCGAAAAGGATCGTAGCGACCTGAGTTTCGGCCTGGAGCTGGGTGTGGACTGGGTGGCCCTGTCGTTCGTCCAGCGTCCTGACGACATTCGTGAAGCCCGTTCGCTGATCGGCGACAAAGCCTTCTTGATGGCGAAAATCGAGAAGCCATCGGCCGTTGAACAGTTGCGCGAGATCGCCGAGCTGAGCGACGCGATCATGGTGGCCCGTGGTGACCTGGGCGTGGAAGTCCCGGCCGAGAGTGTGCCGCAGATCCAGAAAGACATCATCAGCACCTGCCGCCAGCTCGGCAAGCCGGTGGTGGTGGCGACCCAGATGCTGGAGTCGATGCGTTTCTCTCCGGCACCGACCCGTGCCGAGGTCACCGATGTGGCCACGGCCGTGGCCGAAGGCACTGACGCGGTGATGCTGTCGGCGGAAACCGCCTCCGGCGACTACCCGCTCGAAGCGGTGCAGATGATGAGCAAGATCATCCGCCAGGTCGAAAGCGGCCCGGATTATCAGGCACAGCTGGAGGTCAGCCGACCGAAAGCCGAGGCCACTACCTCGGACGCCATCAGTTGCGCCATTCGCCGGATCAGCAACATCTTGCCGGTGGCGGTGCTGGTGAACTACAGCGAGTCAGGCACCTCGAGCTTGCGGGCCGCTCGCGAGCGTCCTTCGGTGCCGATCCTCAACCTGACCCCCAACCTGTCGACCGCGCGGCGCCTGAGCGTGGCCTGGGGCGTGCACTCAGTGGTCAACGATCGCCTGCGCCAGGTGGATGAAGTGTGCTCTACCGCGCTGGAAATCGCCCAGGCGCAAGGCATGGCCCAGCGTGGCGACACGTTGTTGATCACCGCCGGTGTGCCTTTCGGTCAACCCGGGTCGACTAACTCACTGCGAATAGAGACATTGATCTAACGAACTGCCCTTGTGGCGAGGGAGCAAGCTTGCGCTCGACTGCAGAGCAGTCGTCTTTCGGCATGACAGTTTCCACAGAAAAACCGCGCTCATCGATTTTAGGGCCGCCTTGCGGCCCAGCGGGAGCACGCTCCCTCGCCACAGGGTTTTATGCAACTCCCCGGTAATGATCTTCATGCCTGCCAACCACTTCAACACCCATTGCCCCGATTGGGCCACTGCCCTGCTCAACGGCTTCAGCCAGATTTTCCTCCAGCGCAACCCGTTGTGCGGCCTGCTGTGCCTGCTGGCCATCCTCCTGACGGCCCCGGCCTTGCTCGGCGGCGCCCT
Source organism: Pseudomonas sp. Irchel s3a18 (assembly GCF_900187535.1). NCBI lineage: Bacteria > Pseudomonadati > Pseudomonadota > Gammaproteobacteria > Pseudomonadales > Pseudomonadaceae > Pseudomonas > Pseudomonas sp. Irchel s3a18. The sequence goes on from NZ_FYDV01000007.1 coordinate 32,867, forward strand.
GCTGGGTGGCGTTGCCGGCTTGCTCACCGCGCAACGTCGTGGTTATGCCAAGGCGGATCGCCAGGCCGGCCTGTTCAGCTACAACGGCGTATTGATCGGCCTGTTGCTGAGCCTGGCCTTCAGTTGGTCGGCCATGCTGCCGCCCCTGATCCTCGCCTGCGGCGGGTTGAGCGCCATGCTCACCGAGCAATGGCTCAAACGCACCCGCAAGCAGCGCTTTCTACCCGCCTATACCGCGCCCTTCGTGCTATTGGGCTGGTTGCTCCTGAGCTTCGCCGCGCCCACCCCTGCAACGCCCGACCCCGTGGCCGAACTCACGGCCTTGAACCTGCTGGGCGCCGGACTCAAGGGCCTGGGCCAGGTCATGTTCCTCGACCATCCGCTGGCGGGTGTCCTGATCGCCGCCGGTCTATTGCTCGCCGATCGCCGTGCCGCCCTCTGGGCGCTGGTGGGCTCAGCCGCCGGCCTGACCTGCGCCCTGTGGATGAACGACACCTCAGGCGCCTTGCTCGGCCTGCAGGGCTACAACCCGGCACTGGCAGCCCTGGCCCTCAGCCAACAACGCCGCCAACCCTGGCTGCCGCTGCTGGGTATCGCGCTGGCGATCCTGCTCACACCGGCCTTCGCCGCCATGGGCCTGGCAACGCTGACCGCGCCCTTCATCCTCGCCTGCTGGTTGCTGCGTGCCGGTATTCGCCTGCTGCGCCGCACACCCCGCGACCGTTCGCCTTGCCAAACCCCGGAGAATCAACCTAGGCTGCGCTGATTTACAGCCAAGGCGATGTGAATGGACAGCAGGGACACGTGGCGCAATCGCCTGTACGTGATTATTTTCCAGACCGACACACCGGCGGGACGGCGCTTCGACACCAGCTTGCTGCTGATCATCTTCGCCAGCCTGGTGGTGGTGATCCTGGACAGCATCGATGACGTCCATCAGAACTACGCCGGCCTGCTGGCCGCCATAGAGTGGGGCTTCACCGCGATTTTCCTGCTCGAGTACGGCCTGCGCCTGTACTGCTCCCCCAAACCGCTGCGTTATGCCTTCAGCTTCTATGGCTTGGTGGACCTGCTGGCGATCGTGCCGGGAATCCTGGCGCTGTATTACAGCGACGCCCAGTACCTGTTGATCATCCGGGTGATCCGGATGCTGCGGATCTTCCGCGTGCTCAAGCTCGGCCCCTACCTCAAGCAGGCCCATTACCTGCTCGACGCCTTGCGCGGCAGCAAACAGAAAATCCTGGTGTTCCTGCTCAGTGTCTGCACCCTGGTGACGGTGTTCGGCACCCTGATGTACGTGGTCGAAGGTCCGGAACATGGCTTTACCAGCATTCCCAAAGGCATCTATTGGGCAATCGTGACCCTGACCACCGTCGGTTACGGCGACATCGTGCCCAAGACCATATTGGGCCAGATCATTTCGTCGATGGTGATGATCACCGGTTACTCGATCATTGCCGTGCCCACCGGGATCTTCACCGCGGAGCTGGCCAACGCCATGCGCGGGGAAAAGCTGCAGCACGACTGCCCGGTGTGCAGCAAAGACAACCATGAACACGGCGCGTCATTCTGCTCACGCTGCGGCAACGCGCTATTCAAGAAAATCGAATAAGCAAAGCACTTTTTAGTATTTAAAGAGCTATAGAGCTCCCGCTATAGTCGACGGCAAATTGCCTTCACTCTCTCGAACAAAAGGAATGTGCAGTGAAAAAAATCTTTGGCGCTTCACTTCTGGCCGCTGGCCTGACCCTCGCTAGCATGGCTCAAGCCGCACCGACCCTGCTCAACGTTTCCTACGACGTGATGCGCGATTTCTACAAGGACTACAACACTGCCTTCCAGAAACACTGGCAAGCCGAGCACAACGAAAACATCACCGTGCAGATGTCCTTCGGCGGCTCCAGCAAACAGGCGCGCTCGGTGATCGACGGCCTGCCAGCCGACATCATCACCATGAACATGGCCACCGACATCAACGCGTTGGCCGACAACGGCAAACTGGTCCCTGAGAACTGGGTCACCCGCCTGCCGAACAACAGTGCACCGTTCACCTCGGCCACCGTGTTCATCGTCCGCAAAGGCAACCCCAAAGCCCTGAAAGACTGGCCAGACCTGCTCAAGGATGGCGTCCAGGTCATCGTGCCAAACCCGAAAACCTCGGGTAACGGCCGCTACACCTACCTGTCGGCCTGGGGCTACGTGCTGAAGAATGGTGGCGACGAGAACAAGGCCAAGGACTTCGTCGGCAAACTGTTCAAGCAAGCCCCGGTGCTCGACACCGGTGGCCGCGCCGCCACCACCACCTTCATGACCAACCAGATTGGCGACGTGCTGGTGACTTTCGAAAACGAAGCGGAAATGATCGCCCGCGAGTTCGGCCGCGACCAGTTCGAAGTGATCTACCCGAGCGTCTCCGCCGAAGCCGAGCCACCGGTGAGCGTGGTCGACAAGGTCGTCGACAAGAAAGGCACCCGCGCCGCCGCCGACGAGTACCTGAAATACCTGTGGTCCCCACAGGGCCAGGAAATTGCCGCCGCCAACTACCTGCGCCCGCGTGACCCGGCCATCCTCGCCAAATATACCGACCGCTTCCCGACAGTCGATTTCCTGTCGGTGGAGAAAACCTTCGGTGACTGGCGCACCGTGCAGAAAACCCACTTCAACGATGGCGGTGTTTTCGACCAGATCTATAGCGGCCAGTAACCGCTGAGCGAGGCCTTACAAAGGCGACCTTCGGGTCGCCTTTTTCATGGGGCGTATTTATCTCGTGCTACGCAGGCATCACCTCCAGTTCAACCCGCCATTGCGCCAGCGAAAGAATCACTCACCAGCACCCGCGAAGACTCAGGTGGACTGCTCGAGAGAAATAACACAGAGAAACACCATCCAGCATTTTCGTTTATTGCGATTTTCGTTTGTTTCGAATAACCTCAAAAAACACACCATTAAGCATTCTGGAACACCGTCATGCCTTCAGTTATCCCCCCACCCATCAGCCTACCCATGGAGCGTGAAATCAAAGCAGCCATTGAAGGCCAACGTGCATTGGTGGCGTATCTTTCGACTCACTTTGAAACTCAACAGATTCAAATAATCGATGAGCAAAATGAAGCCCACAACGTCGAGCTTCCCACCTCGGCACTGCGGTTGCTGGTCGACATCCTGGCGGAGCTGGCAGCAGGCAATGCGGTCAAGGTCGTGCCGGTACATGCGGAGCTGACCACTCAGGAGGCCGCCGACTTGCTCAATGTCTCGCGCCCACATCTGATCAAGCTGCTGGAATGCGGGGAACTGTCCTACCACAAAACAGGCAAGCACCGTCGTGTGCGCTTTGCCGAACTGATGGACTATAAGCACAAGCGCGATGCAGCCAGCGAACACGCCATGGCATTGCTCGCAGAACAGGCTCAGACGCTGAGGTTCGGATACGAGTGAGGCACTCCTCTTTCACCGTTGTGTATGACGCCTGCGTGCTCTATCCCGCCCCATTACGCGACTTCCTGATGTGGCTTGCCCTTTCCGGGCGATTCCGCGCCAGATGGACACAGCAGATACACAATGAGTGGAAAAGAAACCTTCTGAAAAATCGGCCCGACCTCACAGTAGAACAACTGGATCGCACCTCCACTCTGATGGACCAGGCCGTTCCTGATGCCTGCGTCACCCGCTATGAAAACCTGATCGAAGGGCTGTCGCTACCAGATGCCGATGATCGTCATGTCCTGGCGGCCGCCCTGCGCTGCGGTGCCGGTGTCATCGTGACCTTCAATCAAAAGGACTTTCCTGCCAGCACATTGGGGCCTCTGGGTGTCGAGGCACAGCATCCCGATGAGTTCATAGACAACCTGTTCGATCTCGACCCCGCAGCAGTCATTGCAGCAGCCCAGCGCCAGCGTGCTCATCTGAAACTGCCATCAATGGATGTCGACAGTTATCTGGCGCTGCTGCAGCGACAAGGACTCGTCCAATCTGTCAAGGAACTCACCCACTACCGAGCCATTCTCTGAATGCTGAAACGGCGCCCCAAGGCGCCGTTTTCATTACTGCCCGTACTGCCGGCCCAACCCCGACGGCACGCCATGGATATCGGTATCCTCCCATGGCCCCTGCGGGCTGATGCTGCGGCTCCAACCGTTGTTCCAGCGGTAATAGGTGCGCTGGCGGTAGAAGACGTTGGTCTGGTCGTCGAGAACATAGACGCCCAACTTGGCGTCCCAGTGGCTGTTACCGCCAGGAGGCGGGGCGAAGCTTGCCGAGGTGCGCGGCAGGGGCTTGCCCGGTTTGTTCGGGGTCACCGGCTTGCTGGGCGCGGTGGAGGGTCCAGGCTTGGTCGTCGGGCCCGATGGCGGGCTCGGCGGCAATGGCCGGGTATCCGGTAATGGCTCCTGGACCGCACAGGCGCTCAACCCCAAAACCAGACTGAGCAGAGTGATACGGGCGAATACGGTCATTGCGGTGTTTCCTGGTTATTTGTCCGGACTGTCGATGGTCAGTTTTTGCGGCGCGGTGGTGCTGCTGGCCAAAGGCTGGCTGCGACCGATCCATTCGCCGGCAGTCGGTTGACCGGCACGGGACACGCGCGCAACCAGTTGGACTTCAGGAAAGTTGGACAGTTTCAACTGCGGCATCATTGCGTCGGCATCACCCAGCTCAACGGTCACGGGCAGGTCGGCAACGGTCAGGCGCTTGGCTGCCAGGGGGGCCGGCGGGCCGGACGTGGCGCGCGCAAAGATGAACACGCTGTCACCCGGCAGGACCTTGGCCTTCAGGTCAGCCGCCAGGTCGACGGTCACCTTCAACAGCGCCGCGGGCTTGGCCGCGGCGACCGGAGCCTTGGCCACGGCACCGCCGCTCTCCTGCAGTTTTTCGCTCGCCCGTTGAATGCCGCCTTGCAGGGCGCTGCGCGAATTGTCCTCGGCGGGCAGTTGCGCCAGCAGGCGATTCCAGTAGTCGATGGCCTCCTGGTAACGCTCGCCTTCGAAGGCCGCGATGCCCAGCAGGCCGAGGCTGGTGACTTCTTTCGGATCAGCCTTGAGCGCTTCGTCGGTCAACGCCTGGACCTTGTCCGACCACTTCTTGTTGTCGGCAAAGTACTGGGCCTGGGCCCACTGGCCGAGCAACTCGGGCTGACGGCCGGCAATGGCCACGGTGCGTTCGAACATCTTCGCGGCGTCCGCCGGACGGTCCTGGGCCATATAGGTACGCCCCAGGAAGTACAGGCCTTCGGCAGAGTCCGGCTGAGCGGCAACGGCACGCTCCAGGCGCAGGGTCATCTCTTCCATGGTCTGCGGCGCCTGGGCGAACTCGCGGGTCAATTCGACCTTGTCGCTGGCACCAAAATGCAGGTACAACCCCAGCCCCAACACCGGCACCAGGATCGCGGCCAGCAACGGCAGCGGCTTGCCCAGGCGGGAAACCCGACCGGTATCGGCACCTTCGGTGTCGGCCAACAGCTCACGGGCGGCTTCGTCACGACCGGCGCTCATCTGCGTCGCATCGAGCACGCCTTCGGCCTGCTGCGACTGCAACTCGGCCACGCGCTCTTGGTAAAGCGCCACGTTCAGCGCGGTACGATCCTCTTCGCGCTGGGCGCGACGGCCCCGCAGCACCGGGATCAACAGAAAACTCAGGGCAACCAGTAGAAGCAGACCTGCAGCGAGCCAGAAATCAATCATTCTTGGTTTTTATCCAACAGTTGGTCGAGGCGCTTGCGCTCCTCGTCAGTAAGCGTGTCCTTGCCAGCGGCACGCTCGACGCGCCGACGACGGACGATCAGGGCAATCACCACCACACCCCCGAGCAACAGCCCGGCCGGGCCAAACCACAGCAGCGCGGTCTTGCCGGTCAGGGCCGGCTTGTAGCGCACGAAGTCGCCGTAGCGATCGACCATGAAGTCGATGATCTGCTGGTTGTCCTTGCCCTCGCCGAGCATGCGGAAAATCTCTTTGCGCAGGTCAGCGGCAATCGGCGCGTTGGAGTCGGCAATGTCCTGGTTCTGGCACTTGGGGCAACGCAGCTCTTTGGTCAGCTCGCGAAACCGCTCGCGATCGCCTTCCTTGGCGAACTCGTAGGTGTCGATGGCCGCGTGGGCCACACCCGCGATGCTCAAGCCCAGTACGGCGGCAACAATCCAGCGCTTCATGGCTTGGCCTCGTCGACCAGCGCCTGGTACTTGGGCGCCAGTTGCTCACGCCAGACCACTTCGTCGATCACCCCGACGTATTTGTCGCGAATAATGCCCTTGGCGTCGATGAAGAAGGTTTCCGGGGCACCGTAGACACCCAGGTTCAGGCCCAGGGTGCCCTCCTCGTCACGGATGTCCAGCAAGTACGGGTTGTGAAACTCGGCCAGCCACTTCAGGGCATCGGCATTGACGTCCTTGTAGTTGACGCCGTAGATCACTACGCCCTGCTCGGCCAGCTTGTTCAGCACCGGGTGTTCGACCCGGCAGGAAATGCACCAGGTCCCCCAGACGTTGACCAGTGCCGGCTTGCCCAGCAGGTCGGCGCGGGTCAGGGTCTTGTCACCCTGCACCGTGGGCAGGGTGAACTCCGGGAACGGCTTGCCGATCATCGCCGAAGGCAACTCGGCCGGGTTCAGGTACAACCCGCGATAAAGAAACACGGCGACCACCAGGAACAGCGCCAGTGGCAACACCATCAACCAACGTTTCATGCAGTCGCTCCCGTCATGCCCAGTGCTTCACGCACACGGCTTTTCACCTTGACCCGATAACGCCGGTCCATTGCCGCCAGCAAACCGCCAAAACCGGTGAGCAGGCCGCCGAACCAGATCCAGCGCACGAACGGCTTGACGTGCACGCGCACGGCCCAGGCGCCATCGCCCAGGGATTCACCCAGGGCCACATAGATGTCACGGGTGAAACCGGCATCGATCCCGGCCTCGGTCATGACCGAGTTCTGCACGGTATACAGGCGTTTTTCCGGGTGCAGGACACTGACTTCCTTGCCATCGCGGATCACCCGCACGGTGCCCTTGTCGGAGGTGAAGTTCGGGCCTTCGAAGTGCTTGGCCCCTTCGAACACGAAGTGATAACCGGCCAGCTCCATCGACTCGCCCGGGTCCAGGCGCAAATCGCGCTCGGCACTGTTCTGGCTCGACAGCACCACGCCCAGCGCGCACACGGCAATGCCCAAATGCGCAATCTGCATGCCCCAGTAGCTGCGGGTCAGGGTCGGCAGGCCCTTGATCAGGCCCTTGTGACGGGTTTTGTCGAAGATGTCACGCACACCGGCCAGCAACACCCAGGCCGCGAGCATGAAGGTCGCCAGCACCGCCCAGTTGAAATCGCCGTAAGCGATCCCGGCCACCACCGCCAGCGCGGCGCTGCCCAGGAGCACCGGGGTCAGCATGCCCAGCAACCATTTCACCGGGGTGTCTTTCCAGCGCACCAGCACGCCCACCGCCATCACCACCATCAGCAATGCCATCAAGGGAATGAACAGGGCATTGAAGTACGGCGGGCCCACCGACAGCTTGGCGCCGGTCAGGGCGTCCAGCACCAGCGGGTACAGGGTGCCCAGCAGAATCATCGAGGCCGCCACCACCAGCACCAGGTTATTGCCCAGCAGCAGGGTTTCCCGGGACCACAGGTTGAAGCCCACGTGACTCTTGACCACCGGCGCGCGCAAGGCAAACAGCGTCAGTGAACCGCCCACCACGAACAGCAGGAAGATCAGGATGAACACGCCACGCTCAGGGTCCGAGGCGAATGCGTGCACCGACGTCAGGACGCCGGAACGGACCAGGAAGGTGCCCAGCAGGCTCAGGGAAAATGCGGCGATGGCCAGCAACACGGTCCAGCTCTTGAACACACCCCGCTTTTCAGTCACCGCCAGCGAGTGGATCAGCGCAGTACCGACCAGCCATGGCATGAACGAGGCGTTTTCCACCGGGTCCCAGAACCACCAGCCACCCCAGCCGAGTTCGTAGTAGGCCCACCACGAGCCGAGGGTGATGCCGATACCCAGGAAAGCCCAGGCAACAATGGTCCAGGGACGGGACCAGCGGGCCCACGCCGCATCCAGGCGACCGCCCATCAGCGCGGCAATGGCGAAGGCGAAGGCCACCGAGAAGCCGACGTAGCCCATGTAGAGCATCGGCGGGTGAACGATCAGGCCGATGTCTTGCAGCAACGGATTGAGGTCGGCGCCATCCGTCGGCATTTGCGGCAGGATGCGCTCGAAGGGGTTCGAGGTAGCGATCAGGAACAGCAGGAAACCGGTGCTGATCATGCCCATCACCGCCAGTACCCGGGCCAGCATGACCTGCGGCAGTTGCCGGGAGAACACCGACACCGCGAAGGTCCAGCCACCGAGAATCAGCGCCCACAACAACAGGGAACCTTCGTGGGCGCCCCACACGGCGCTGAACTTGTAGTACCAGGGCAAGGCACTGTTGGAGTTGTTGGCCACATAGGCGACCGAGAAGTCATCGGCCATGAAGGCATAGGTCAGGCACCCGAAGGCGAACGCCAGAAAGGTGAACTGCCCCCACGCCGCTGGCTGGGCCAGGCCCATCCACAGGCGATCGCCGCGCCAGGCGCCGAGCAACGGCACAATGGCCTGCACGACGGCAAAGCACAGGGCGAGAATCATCGCCAGGTGGCCAAGCTCGGGCATAAAGAGACCGGAAGTCATGGATCAACCCTCCTTCGCGGGTGTGGGAGCGGATTGACCACTGTCTTTGAGCGCCTTGGTCACTTCGGGCGGCATGTACTTCTCGTCGTGCTTGGCCAACACTTCGTCCGCCACTACCACGCCATCGGCGTTCAGCTTGCCCAGCGCAACGATGCCCTGTCCTTCGCGGAACAGGTCTGGAAGGATGCCGCGGTAGGTGATGGTCACCGACTTGTTGAAGTCAGTCACCACGAACCTCACGTCCAGCGAATCGCCGGAACGTTGCAGGGACCCGGCTTCCACCATGCCGCCCGCGCGGATGCGCGTGTCTTGCGGGGCTTCGCCGTTGGCGATCTGGGTCGGCGTGTAGAACAGGTTGATGTTCTGCTGCAGGGCGCTCAAGGCCAGGCCGACGGCAGCGCCGACACCGACCAGGATCGCGAGAATGATGACAAGACGCTTTTTACGCAGCGGATTCACTGGCTGTTCTCCCGGCGCAGACGACGCGCCTCTTGTTGCAGATAACGCTTGCGGGCCAGGATCGGCGCGGCCACGTTGAGGGCCAGTACCGCCAGGCAGATGCCATAGGCCGACCAGACATAAAGACCGTGATGGCCCATGGCGAGGAAGTCGCCAAATGAAGCGAAACTCATGACGCGGCCTCCAGGCTGTTTTGCACTTCGGCTTTCACCCAGCTGGCACGCGCTTCGCGCTTGAGCACTTCAAGGCGCATGCGCAGCAATAGCACGGCGCCGAAGAAACAGTAGAAGCCCAGCACCGTGAGCAACAACGGCAGCCACATTTCCGCCGGCATCGCCGGTTTTTCGGTAAGGGTGAAGGTGGCGCCCTGGTGCAGGGTGTTCCACCACTCCACCGAGTACTTGATGATCGGGATGTTGATCACGCCGACAATCGCCAGCACCGCGCAGGCCTTGGCCGCGCTGTCGCGATTGCTGATGGCGTTGCCCAAGGCAATGAGACCGAAGTACAGGAACAGCAGGATCAGCATCGACGTCAGCCGGGCATCCCAGACCCACCACGAGCCCCAGGTCGGCTTGCCCCAGATCGCCCCGGTCACCAGCGCCACGGCAGTCATCCAGGCACCGATCGGCGCGGCGCATTGCAGGGCCACGTCCGCCAGTTTCATCTTCCACACCAGTCCCACAATGCCGCAGACCGCCAGCATCACATAGATGGACTGGGCCAGCATGGCGGCCGGCACATGAATGTAGATGATCCGGAAGCTGTTGCCTTGCTGGTAGTCCTGCGGCGCGAAGGCCAGGCCCCAGACGGCACCGATGCCGATCAGCAGCAACGCGGCGATACTCAGCCAGGGCAGCATTCTACCGCTGATGCCGTAAAACCACTTGGGTGAGCCGAGTTTATGAAACCAGGTCCAGTTCATTACTGTTTCCATCACGGTTGTTTTTCGTTGTCACGAAAAGCCAGGGCCTTTACTGATTAAAAAATAACCAGGCCTCATTATTCGCCGACGCTGATCTTCAGGCCAGCGGCTATTGCAAAGGGTGTCAGGGTTATCGCCAGGGCGGCCAGGCTACCCAGCCACAGCAGATAACCGGTTGTCGGCATACCCTGGAGCGCCGCCTGCAAGGCACCACTGCCCAGGATCAACACCGGGATATACAACGGCAAAATCAACAGCGCCAGCAGCAAGCCACCACGCTTGAGACCCACTGTCAGTGCCGCGCCGACCGCACCGAGCAAGCTCAGTACCGGTGTACCCAGCAACAGCGACAAGAGCAAAACCGGCAGACAGGCGGCAGGCAAACCGAGCATCAACGCCAGTAACGGCGCAAGCAATACCAGTGCCAGGCCGGAAAACACCCAGTGTGCCAGTACTTTTGCCAAAACCAGAAGAGGCAGGGGGTGCGACGAAAGGACCCACTGCTCAAGGGATCCGTCCTCGAAATCACTGCGGAAAAGCCCGTCCAGCGAGAGCAAAACCGACAAAAGGGCCGCTACCCAGACCAGGCCCGGTGACAAGGTTTGCAACAATTGTGTCTCAGGTCCGACCGCCAGCGGGAACAATGCAACGACGATGGCGAAGAATACGAGAGGGTTGGCCAGCTCTGCCGGACGACGACACAACAAGCGCGCCTCACGGGCGACCAACAGCGCAAAGACACTCATACGGCCCACCGCCCCAGATCAATGTCGCGGTAACCGGCCGGCATCCGGGTCAGGGTGTGGTGAGTGGTCAAGACCACCATGCCACCCTGCTCGCAGTGTGCGGCCAGGTGTTCTTCCAGCTGGGCGACACCTTGTTTGTCGAGCGCGGTAAACGGCTCGTCGAGAATCCACAGCTTCGGGCTGTCCAGGTACAACCGCGCCAGGGCGACCCGGCGTTGCTGCCCGGCGGACAGGGTGTGGCAGGGAACATCTTCAAAACCACGCAGTCCTACCGCTTCCAGCGCCCGCCAGATGGCCTCATGGGTGGCCGGTCGATGCAAGGCGCACAACCAGCTGAGGTTCTCCTCAGGGGTCAGCAAGTCCTTGATGCCGGCGGCATGGCCGATCCACAGCAGGTTGTGGGCCAGCTCCGTGCGCTGCTGATTGAGTGGCTGGCCATTGAGCAACACCTGGCCGCTGGTGGGCTGCATCAACCCGGCGAGCAGGCGCAGCAGGCTGGTCTTGCCACTGCCGTTGGGGCCGCTGATCTGCAACATGTCACCGCTGCCCAGCTGCAATTCGAGGTGCTCGAAGAGCATTCGCAAGTCTCGCTCGCAGGCGAGCGCTACGGCTTGTAGTCGAGGGATGGTCAAAAGATCGCGGGCCTTTACGGTTCAAGTCGGCAGTGGATCGGCCGTTAAAGTGGTGCAGCATAGAGGCATTGACGGCCTGTTCCAGAGAGCTGGGTCAAACAATTGCGATGTTTTCGCAAGGTCTCCGAAGACGGGCCGCATTATACATGCGATGTCCTACTCTAAAGAGGGCAATTTCGACAGGGTGTGACCTGATGACCGGTGAGATCAACATTCTTCCACTGCCCCCCACCGCGGCGGTTCCGTCGCGCCAGCAGGTCAGTGGCGAGTTGCTCAAGCTGCTCACGCCCATGGACGGTCTGATCGCGGCCGGCAAAAGTGCCGACGCGCAAGTCCTGTCGCTCAAGCAGAACGACCAGACCTTCCAGCTCCTGCTCAAGGTCACGCTCGACAGCGGCCGCCAGACCACGGTGCAGGCCACCAGCAATCTTCCGCTGACCCAGGGTACAAACCTGACCCTCACTCAACCCTCGGCCAGCAACCTGGCAATCACGGTGCAACAGGCCCAGGCCGCGAACATTGCCGCCCTCACCCGCCTGGACACCTCGCAACTGCCGGTCGGCACACTGTTGCAGGGTAAAGTACTGACCCAGCAGGCGTTACCCCAACCCCCGGGGCAACCGGCGGTGTACCGCTCCATGGTGAGCCTGCTCAACACCGCGCTCAGCGGCAGTACCCTGAGTATCGACAGCACGCAACCGCTGCGCATCGGCACCCTGCTCAGCGCCCTGGTCCAGGATTCGCAGACCCTGAGTTTCGTGCCGCTCGCCAACCGCCAGGATCAACTGGCGATTGCCCAACAGCTGATCCACCAGCAACACCGTCAAGGCTCGCTGGAAGGCTTGCTCAAGGCCTTGCAAAACCTGCCCGCCGGCACCCAGCCTGCGCAGGTGCGCGCCACCGTCGAGCAACTGCTGGCAAGCCTGCCCGACGCGCAACAATTGAGCTCCAGCAAAGGGCTGGCGCAGGCGTTGGCCAATAGCGGTCTGTTTCTGGAAAACAAGCTGCTCGCCGGAGCACCTCCCGAGCTGGCTCAAGACCTGAAAGGCAACCTGCTGCGCCTGGTGGCACAGCTGGCACCGGGGTTGCCGGCCAATACCAGTTTCAATGCCGCCATTGCGGCCAACACCTTGGCCCAGGCCCTGCCAAGCTTCGTGCGCAACGCCCTCGGGACCCTGGGCCAGGTCAGTGCCAAACCGCACCCCGGCAGCTTTCCCTTGCCCTCGCGCTTACTGCAGAGCCAGGACGGCGAAGGCGACCTGGAGCACTTGTTGCGCCTGGCGGCAGCTGCCATCTCTCGCCTGCAAAGCCATCAGCTGGCGGGTCTGGAGCAAACCGGCATGACCGAGGAGGGTCGGCTGCAAACCACCTGGCAATTGGAAATCCCCATGCGCAATGGGCAAGACATTATGCCGTTGCAGGTCAAACTCCAGCGTGAAGATCCCCCACCCCGGGAGCACAAGGATCAACCCGCCGAACGCGAAATCCGGCAACCGCTGTGGCGGGTTGACCTGGCCTTCGACCTGGAGCCGCTGGGGCCGCTGCAAGTCCAGGCGCAACTGGTACGCGGCAGCCTGTCCAGCCAGCTCTGGGCCGAGCAGCCCTACACCGCGAGCCTGATCGAACAGCACCTGGGCAGCCTGCGTGCGCAACTGCTGGCCGCTGGGCTGAACGTCGGCGAGCTGGATTGCCACCTCGGCAAACCACCCCAGGGCTCGCAAACCCGTCTCGAACAACGCTGGGTCGACGATACCGCATGAAAAACCCCAACCCGCCCCGCCAGGCCATCGCCCTCAAGTACGACGGCAGCCACGCCCCCACTCTGACCGCCAAGGGTGACGAAGCGCTGGCCGAAGCCATCCTGAAAATCGCCCGCGACTGTGAAGTGCCGATCTATGAAAGCGCCGAACTGGTGAGACTGCTGGCGCGGATGGAATTGGGGGACAGCATTCCGGAGGAGTTGTATCGAACGATTGCCGAGATCATTGCGTTCGCCTGGAAACTCAAGGGCAAGTTTCCCGCCGAGCAGCATTCACAGACAGCGATGGAAGAGAGGGATGTGACTGTTAGGGGCAGTTGTGAGCTTTAAGCTGCAAGCCATAGCACGTTGCTTTCACTTGCAGCTTGCGGCTAGAAACCTCTAGCTGCCCTTATGCATCTTGCGCATCAACTCCGCCTCGGCCTGGGTCAGGCCGCAGGACTGAGTGAGTTCATCGACGCTGGCGCCCATCCCCACCAGCCGCGCCGCCTGGGCGAACGACAGGCTCGTCGGGTCGCGCTGCTCGAGCTGCGCCAGTTTGTCCGGCAAGGGCCCGACCACCGCACGCAACTCATGCAGGTCTTCGCCCATGCGCACGTTACCGTCCTGGTAGTTGTCGACGCGTCTGGCCAGGTCCTTGAGGCGTTGATCGCGCAACGCATCCGCCTTGGCCTGCTCCACCGCCAGCTCGCGCTGCTTGCGGGTGTAGGCCAGACACATCGCCAGGGTGCCGATCCAGAGCAACCCCAGCACAATGACAGCAACCTCGAGAATCAATCAGATACTCTCCAGTTCCGACCACTCTTCTTCGCTCATCATCTTGTCCAGCTCGACCAGGATCAGCAATTCGTTGTTCTTGTTGCACACGCCCTGAATGAACTTGGCCGACTCGTCGTTACCGACATTCGGCGCGGTCTCGATTTCCGACTGACGCAGGTAAACCACTTCAGCCACGCTGTCGACCATGATCCCGACCACTTGCTTGTCGGCCTCGATGATCACGATCCGGGTGTTGTCGCTGACTTCCACCGTCCCCAGGCCGAAGCGCTGGCGAGTGTCGATCACCGTGACCACGTTGCCGCGCAGGTTGATGATGCCCAGCACATAGCTTGGCGCACCCGGAACCGGAGCGATCTCGGTGTAACGCAGGACTTCCTGAACGCGCATCACATTGATGCCGTAGGTTTCATTGTCCAGCTTGAAGGTTACCCATTGCAGGATCGGATCTTCGGAACCCTTTGCAGACGACGCCTTATCATTCATACCCTGACCCCTCGAAAAACCGCCCATGGCGGTGTGTGTTCTGCCTGGCCGCACGGTGCATGCGACCCGCTGTCTGTTATGTCGGTCAATTGACCGGTTTCAAATTGCCCATGTGCCTGGCGCCACCACTGGCGATCAACTCCGCCAGTTCCGAGACGTCCAGCAACGCACACATGTGTTCAATCACGGTGCCTGCCAACCAGGGTCGTTGACCACGGTGGCTGCGCCATTTGATTTCGTTCGGATCCAGGCGCAACGAGCGGCTGACCTGATGCACCGCCAGCCCCCACTCATAACCCTGAACCGAGATCACGTATTGCAGGCCCTGGCGAAAATCGTCGCGATAGCGATCGGGCATGACCCAGCGCGCGGTATCCAGCACCTTCAGGTTGCCGGCCTGGCTCGGCAAAATCCCGAGGAACCACTCCGGCTGCCCGAACAACGGTGTCAGCTCGTGCCCGGCCAGCGGATAGATCGAACCCAGGCACACCAGCGGCACGGCCAGGGTCAAACCGGCGACGTCGAACAGCAGGCATTCGAACGGCTCCGCGGCCCAGCTCGGCCGGCCATCGCCCTTGAGCGGAGGTGGTGTCTGGCTGGGCGGCAAGTGCACTTCAGCCACGGGCTCAACCAGTGCCTGCTGTAAAGGAGCAACCAAAGACACAGGTGCCAGAATCGGTGCAGGGGCTTCCAGTGCAGGGGCCTCCAGCACCGGCACCACGACAGGTTCACTGGTCATCGCCGGGGTGAGCGGCTCGGCCACCACCACGGGGGCCTGCGCGTCACGCGCCTGTTCTTCGAGTACCGCGGCCTGGAACTCGTCCAGCGCGTCTTCAACCTCGATCACCTCGAGGACTTCAATGACCTGGACCACTTCGGGTGCCAGCTCTTCGGTCGCCTCTTGCAGCAACCCATCCAGATAGGACTGCAATGCCAATTGCGGGCGAGATGCGATCTGTACCGGCCGATTCATCTCAAGCCACCTGCGCGACAAGTTGCTGGGCCAGCAAGTGCTTGAGCAACGAACGATAGGCCAGCACGCCACGGCTCTTGCCGTCGAACTGCGAAGGTGTCAGCCCCGCCCGGCTGGCGTCGCGCAGCCGGGTATCGACCGGGATATAGCCTTGCCAGATGTCATCCGGGTACAGGTCGCGCAACACCCTCAAGGTGCCAAGCGAGGCCTGGGTGCGACGGTCGAACAGGGTCGGCACGATGGTAAACGGCAACGCCTGCTTGCGTGAGCGGTTGATCATCGCCAGGGTATTGACCATGCGCTCCAGCCCTTTGACCGCCAAGTGCTCGGTCTGAACCGGGATCACCAGTTGCTGGCTGGCCGCCAAGGCATTGACCATCAGCACACCGAGCAACGGCGGGCTGTCGATCAGTGCGTAATCGAAGTCTTGCCACAGCTGCGCCAGACTCTTGGCGATGACCAGGCCCAGGCCACTCTGCCCCGGCGACTGGCGCTCAAGGGTGGCCAGCGCGGTGCTGGAGGGCAACAGGGAAATGTGTTCATCGCTGGTCGGCAACAGCAACTGCCCGGGCAACCCCTGGGGCACGCTGCCCTTGTGCAAGAACAGGTCGTAGCTGCTGTGCTCCAGGCTATCGGGGTCGTAGCCGAAGTAGCTGGTCATGGAGCCGTGGGGGTCCAGGTCGACCACGACCACACGCTTGCCCGCCTCGGCCAGTAATCCGGCTAAAGCGATGGAGGACGTGGTTTTACCAACACCACCCTTTTGATTGGCAACTGCCCAGACTCTCATTCAGTTCGTTCCTCCCGGTCGTACAGGGGCAACCGAGAAATAGCTCAACGTGTTAAGCCGGGTGACGGAGAATTGACGGCACTCGCGTTGCCCGGCGACTTGACAGGCGTCGGTGCAGTTTGTGTGCCAGCACGCTTCAAGGCGGCGTCCGGTTGCGCATGGGCGGCTCCGGTGGCGGTCAGGCTGCGCCGCACATCGAGATTGCGCGACACCACCAGCACCACCCGACGGTTGCGTGCGCGGCCTTCGGCGGTGGCGTTGTTGGCCACCGGCTGAAACTCACCGTAACCCACCGAGGCCAGCCTCCCAGGGTTGACTCCCTGCATGGCCAGCATGCGCACGATGCTCGCCGAACGGGCCGAGGACAGTTCCCAGTTGGTCGGGTACTGCGCGGTGCGGATCGGTTGATCGTCCGTGAACCCTTCAACGTGAATCGGGTTGTCGAACGGTTTCAGAATCGCCGCGACCTTGTCGATGATACTGAACGCGATATCGCTGGGCATGGCGTCGCCGCTGCCGAACAGCAAGCTGGAGTTCAGTTCGATCTCGACCCACAACTCGTTACCGCGCACGGTCATCTGGTTGGAGCTGATCAAGTCACCAAACGCCGCGCTGATGTCGTCGGCAATGCTCTTGAGCGGGTCGTTGCTGGCCTGGGCGAGCCCCGCGTCGATCTGCTCGGCATCCTTGACCAGCGGCTGGGCTGGGGTCACGGTGCGCGGGCGCTCGTCACCAATGGGGATCGGCTTGAGGGCGCGATCCGAATCGGTGAAGACGCCGATCAAGGCTTCGGAGATCACCTTGTACTTGCCTTCGTTGATCGAAGAGATGGAATACATCACCACGAAAAAGGCGAACAGCAACGTAATGAAGTCAGCATAGGAAACCAGCCAGCGCTCATGGTTGACATGCTCTTCAGTGTGGCGACGACGTGCCATGGTCAATCCCTTAGTCCATGAAGCCCTGAAGCTTCAACTCAATGGAACGAGGGTTTTCACCTTCGGCGATCGACAGCAGGCCTTCGAGCAACATCTCCCGGTACCGGGACTGGCGCAAGGCAATCGCCTTGAGCTTGGCGGCAATCGGCAGCAGCACCAGGTTGGCACTGGCCACCCCGTAGATAGTCGCGACGAACGCCACGGCAATGCCGCTGCCCAGTTGCGACGGATCGGCCAGGTTGCCCATGACATGAATCAGGCCCATCACCGCACCAATGATGCCGATGGTCGGCGCATAGCCGCCCATGCTTTCAAACACCTTGGCCGCTTCGATATCGCGGCTTTCCTGGGTATAGAAATCCACCTCCAGGATGCTGCGGATCGCTTCCGGCTCGACGCCATCGACCAGCAATTGCAGGCCCTTGCGCGAATAGCTGTCCGGTTCGGTGTCCGCCACGCCTTCCAGGCCGAGCAGGCCCTCCTTGCGCGCGGTGAGGCTCCAGTTGACGACACGGTCGATGCCGCCGGCCAGATCGATACGGGGCGGGAACAGGATCCACGCGAGGATCTGCATGGCCCGCTTGAAGGCACTCATCGGCGATTGCAACAACGCCGCGCCAATGGTGCCGCCCAGCACAATCAGCGCCGCCGGGCCGTTGGCCAGGGCCCCCAGGTGCCCACCTTCCAGGTAGTTGCCGCCAATGATGGCGACAAACGCCATGATGATCCCGATGAGGCTTAACACATCCATCAGAGGCACGCCTCGACCAGGTGCTTGCCGATCGCGTCCAGGTCGTAGATCGCGTCCGCCAGGTTGGCTTTGACGATCGCCATCGGCATGCCGTAGATCACGCAGCTGGCTTCATCCTGGGCCCAGATCGAACTGCCGCCCTGCTTGAGCAGGCGCGCACCTTCGCGACCGTCGGCGCCCATACCGGTGAGCACCACCGCCAGAACTTTGTCGCCATAGGACTTGGCCGCCGAGCCGAAGGTGATGTCCACGCACGGCTTGTAGTTCAAACGCTCATCGCCCGGGAGGATTTTCACCGCGCCACGGCCATCGACCATCATTTGTTTGCCGCCCGGTGCGAGCAGGGCCAGGCCCGGACGCAGGATGTCACCGTCCTCGGCTTCCTTGACGCTGATCCGGCACAGCTTGTCCAGACGCTCGGCGAAAGCCTTGGTGAAGGCCGCCGGCATGTGCTGAACCAGCACGATCGGGGCCGGGAAGTGGGCGGGCAACTGCGTCAGCACACGCTGCAAGGCCACGGGCCCGCCAGTGGACGTACCGATGGCCACCAGCTTGTAGGATTTGCGCTTGGGGGCCGGCGACGACGGGCTGGCGACCGCAGCACGGCTCGGCACGGGCAGCGGGGCCGGGCGTACTGACGCGCTGCTGCCGTAGCTGCTGACACTGGCAGGTGCCGGCGCTGTCGGCGCGGCAACCGGTGCCGGAGCACTGTAGCCGCTCATGCGACGGTTGCTGCGTGAAAGGCTGTGAACCTTCTCGCACAACAGTTGCTTGACCTTCTCGGGGTTGCGCGAGATGTCTTCGAAATTCTTCGGCAGGAAATCCACCGCGCCGGCGTCCAGCGCATCGAGGGTCACCCGGGCGCCTTCATGGGTCAGCGAGGAGAACATCAACACCGGGGTCGGACAGCGCTGCATGATGTGCCGCACTGCCGTGATGCCATCCATCATCGGCATCTCGTAGTCCATGGTGATCACGTCCGGCTTGAGGGCCAGGGCCTGATCGATCGCCTCTTTACCGTTGGTGGCCGTCCCGACCACCTGGATATTCGGATCGGCCGAAAGAATTTCCGAGACGCGGCGGCGGAAAAAACCCGAATCATCCACCACCAGGACCTTGACTGCCATAAACACTCCATTAGACGGAGCGAGGCTCAGTCGCCCCGCCCCATCAGAATCAAATACGCCGTGCGGCGTAACGCTTGAGCATGCTCGGAACATCGAGAATCAGGGCAATGCGGCCGTCACCGGTAATGGTGGCGCCGGACATCCCCGGGGTTCCCTGGAGCATTTTGCCCAATGGCTTGATGACCACTTCTTCCTGGCCCACCAGTTGATCGACGACAAAGCCGATTCGCTGGGTGCCCACCGAAAGGATCACCACATGGCCTTCGCGCTGCTCTTCATGAGCGGCGGAACTGACCAGCCAGCGCTTGAGGTAGAACAGTGGCAGCGCCTTGTCGCGCACGATCACCACCTCCTGACCATCGACCACGTTGGTGCGCGACAGGTCGAGGTGGAAGATCTCGTTGACGTTGACCAGCGGGAAGGCGAACGCCTGGTTGCCGAGCATGACCATCAGCGTGGGCATGATCGCCAGGGTCAGCGGGACCTTGATGACGA
The DNA here is from genome assembly GCF_900187535.1 of Pseudomonas sp. Irchel s3a18. Classification (NCBI taxonomy): domain Bacteria; kingdom Pseudomonadati; phylum Pseudomonadota; class Gammaproteobacteria; order Pseudomonadales; family Pseudomonadaceae; genus Pseudomonas; species Pseudomonas sp. Irchel s3a18. The sequence continues at coordinate 52,385 of NZ_FYDV01000007.1, forward strand.
TCTTCGAACCCTGGCCCTTGGTCGAGTAGATGTTGATCGAACCGTTGAGCTGGGAAATCTTGGTTTTCACCACGTCCATGCCCACGCCGCGCCCGGACACATCGGAGATCTCGGTCTTGGTCGAGAACCCCGGGGCAAAAATCAGGTTGTAGCATTCGGTGTCGCTCAGTCGGTCGGCGGCATCCTTGTCCATCACGCCGCGTTTTACCGCGATCGCGCGCAGGACGTTCGGGTCCATGCCTTTGCCGTCATCGGAGATCGACAGCAGGATGTGATCACCCTCCTGCTCGGCCGCCAGCACCACCTTGCCACCACGGGCCTTGCCCGAGGCCTCGCGTTCTTCCGGCGATTCGATACCGTGGTCGACCGCGTTGCGCACCAAGTGGACCAACGGATCGGCCAGCGCCTCGACGAGGTTCTTGTCCAGGTCGGTTTCTTCACCGACCAGTTCCAGGTTGATCTCTTTCTTGAGCTGACGCGCCAGGTCGCGAACCAGGCGCGGGAAGCGCCCGAAGACTTTCTTGATCGGCTGCATCCGGGTCTTCATGACGGCCGTCTGCAAGTCAGCCGTCACCACATCGAGGTTCGACACAGCCTTGGACATGGCTTCGTCGCCACTGTTGAGCCCCAGGCGAACCAGACGGTTACGCACCAGCACCAGTTCGCCGACCATGTTCATGATTTCGTCCAGGCGCGCGGTGTCCACACGGACCGTGGTCTCGGCTTCACTGACCGGCTTCTCGGCAGGCGCTGGCGTTGGTGCACGGGTCGGCGCGGCGACTGGCTTGGACGCTTGAGCCTTGGCGGGCGCTGGCGCTGGCTTGACAACCGGCTGTGCCACAGGCACGGCAACCGGAGCCGCGGGAGTAACCGTAGACCCGGCACTGCCGACGTCTTGGCTGAACTTGCCCTTGCCGTGCAACTCATCGAGCAAGGATTCGAACTCGTGATCGGAGATCAGATCGCTGCCAACAGCCACTGCGGCGGGCACGGCCGCTGCCGGAACAGAGGCAATGGCCGACTCCAGCGCTTCGACGGCAAAGTTGCCCTTGCCGTGCAACTGATCGAGCAGTGCTTCGAATTCGTCATCGGTAATATCGGTGTTCTCGGCCGCTGCGACAGGCGCAACAGGCTCGGCCGGCGCCGCGAGTGCATCGACGGCGAACTGGCCTTTACCGTGCAACTGATCGAGCAACGACTCGAACTCGGCATCGGTTATCTCATCGTTGCCGGCAGCCACCACTGGCGCTGGCGCAACGGGTGCCTCGGCTTGCGCCTTGACGGCGTTCAGCGAGTCGAGCAACTGTTCGAATTCATTGTCGGTAATGTCGCCCGAGTCGCTTTGCGCTTCAGGCTCGGCCACCGCTTCTACCAATGGCGCGACTTCATCGGCCGACTGCGGTTCGGCCAGGCGCGCCAATGCCGCCAGCAGTTGCGGGGTGGCCGCCGTGATCGGCGCCCGCTCACGGACTTCGCCGAACATGCCATTGACGGCGTCCAGCGCTTCGAGAACCACGTCCATCAGCTCTGAGTCGACGCGACGCTCACCCTTGCGCAGGATGTCGAACACGTTCTCGGCGATGTGACAGCATTCCACCAGCTCGTTGAGCTGGAGGAAGCCGGCGCCCCCTTTTACAGTGTGAAAACCGCGAAAAATTGCATTGAGCAAATCCGCATCATCCGGTCGGCTTTCCAGCTCGACCAGTTGCTCGGACAGTTGCTCTAGAATCTCGCCGGCCTCAACCAGGAAATCCTGAAGGATCTCTTCATCGGCGCCGAAGCTCATTAATGGGTGCTCCTAATGGTAAGTCCTGATGACGGTCAATGCCGGACCGGCATTCACCGTCTTCACGACCTGTGACCTAAAAACCAAGACTGGAAAGCAAATCGTCCACATCGTCCTGACCGGACATCACGTCATCACGTTTATCGGCATGAATCTGCGGACCTTCACCCTTAGCCAGATGTTTTTTCGGATCTTTTTCAGCCAGGATCGATTCGCGGTCATGTTCGATGCCCGCAAAGCGGTCGACCTGACTGGCCATCAGCACGAGCTTGAGCAGATTGCTTTCGACTTCCGTGACCAGTTGCGTCACACGCTTGATCACCTGACCGGTGAGGTCCTGGTAATCCTGGGCCAGCAGAATGTCATTGAGGTGGCCTGATACGACCTGGGTCTGCTCGGCGCTGCGCGTCAGGAAACCGTCGACGCGCCGGGCCAGTTCGCGGAACTCTTCGGCCCCGATTTCGCGACGCATGAAGCGCCCCCAGTCCGCGCTCAAGGCCTGGGCATCGGTGCCGAGGGCATTGACCAGCGGTGTGCTGCTCTCGACCAGATCCATGGTGCGGTTGGCAGCGGCCTCGGTCAGCTTGACCACATAGGACAGGCGCTCGGTGGCATCCGTGATCTGCGACACTTCCTCGGCCTGCGGCATGTGCGGGTCGATCTGAAAATTGACGATCGCGCTATGCAGCTCACGGGTCAGCTTGCCGACTTCCTGGTACAGGCCGCGGTCACGGGTCTGGTTGAGCTCATGGATCAGTTGCACGGCGTCGCCGAACTTGCCCTTTTCAAGGCTGTCGACCAATTCGACCGCGTGTTTTTTCAGGGTCGATTCAAAATCGCCCTGTGAAATCTCTCTATGCTCCATAGCTCCCCCGTGGCGCAGTGGCACCACCTATCAACCGATGCGTTCGAAGATTTTCTCGATCTTCTCTTTCAACGCCAGGGCCGTGAACGGCTTGACCACGTAGCCGTTGACGCCGGCCTGAGCCGCTTCGATGATCTGCTCGCGCTTGGCTTCAGCGGTCACCATCAACACCGGCAGGTGCTTGAGTTTTTCGTCGGCGCGCACGTGGCGCAGCAAATCGATGCCGGTCATGCCAGGCATGTTCCAGTCCGTTACCAGAAAGTCGATGCTGCCGCTGTTGAGCACAGGGATGGCCGTTGTGCCGTCGTCTGCCTCGACCGTGTTGGTGAACCCGAGGTCACGCAACAGGTTTTTAATGATCCGCCGCATCGTTGAGAAGTCATCAACGATGAGGATTTTCATGTTCTTGTCCAATTCGACCTCCAAGCAGTCTTAAACGCGCCCAGCACCTGGACACGCCACTCAATCAATCAGGCGTAACACTCAACGACTGTCTGGAGCACAACGGATTGAAGCCTGTGCGGCTGCACGCCACACCGGTCTCGTTCGCAGTGTCCCCACACTGCTGTCAACGCGCTCGCCACTCTCCCAAACGCCCCCGCAAACGGGCCGCGCACTGGCTGTGTAACTGGCTGACCCGCGATTCGCTGACCCCCAGGACCTCACCGATTTCCTTGAGGTTCAGCTCTTCGTCGTAGTACAGCGCCAACACCAGTCGCTCACGCTCCGGCAAATTGGCAATCGCGTCCGCCAGCGCGGCCTGGAAGCGTTCATCTTCCAGGTCACGCGACGGCTCAAGATGAGCACTCGCGCCATCCTCGTGCAGCCCTTCGTGTTCGCCGTCCTGCAGCAGGTCGTCGAAACTGAACAGGCGGCTGCCCAAGGTGTCATTCAAAATCCCGTAATAATCATCGAGACTCAATTGGAGTTCGGCCGCAACCTCGTGATCTTTAGCGTCACGTCCGGTTTTAGCTTCAATTGAGCGAATCGCGTCACTGACCATCCGGGTATTACGGTGGACCGAACGTGGCGCCCAGTCCCCCTTGCGCACTTCATCGAGCATCGCGCCGCGGATACGAATCCCGGCATAGGTCTCGAAACTTGCACCTTTGCTCGCGTCGTATTTGGTCGACACTTCAAGCAACCCGATCATCCCCGCCTGGATCAGGTCTTCCACCTGCACGCTGGCCGGCAGACGCGCCAGCAGGTGATAGGCAATACGTTTTACCAGTGGCGCGTAACGCTCGATCAGCTCGTACTGCGCGTCACGCGCCGACTTCTTGTACAGGTTGTAACCGCTGGCTGTCATAACACCGGACCCGCCGTTTGTTGCACCAGGCGCTCGACGAAAAACTCCAGATGCCCGCGCGGATTGGCGGGCAACGGCCAGGTATCGACTTTCTGCGCGATGGCCCTGAAGGCCAATGCGCACTTGGAGCGGGGGAAGGCTTCGTACACGGCGCGCTGTTTCTGCACGGCCTTGCGCACGCTTTCGTCGTAAGGCACCGCGCCGACATATTGTAAGGCGACATCCAGGAAGCGATCCGTGACCTTGGTCAACTTGGCGAACAGGTTGCGCCCTTCCTGCGGGCTCTGCGCCATATTGGCCAGCACGCGGAAACGGTTCATGCCGTAGTCGCGATTAAGCAGTTTGATCAGTGCGTAGGCATCGGTGATGGAGGTCGGCTCGTCGCACACCACCAGCAGCACTTCCTGGGCGGCGCGCACAAAGCTGACCACCGACTCGCCGATACCGGCAGCGGTGTCGATCACCAGCACATCGAGGTTGTCACCGATGTCGCTGAACGCCTGGATCAGACCGGCGTGCTGGGCCGGGCTCAGGTGCACCATGCTCTGGGTGCCCGAGGCGGCCGGCACGATACGAATGCCGCCCGGCCCCTGCAGCAACACATCGCGCAGTTCGCAACGGCCCTCGATCACGTCGGCCAGCGTGCGCTTGGGGGTGAGCCCCAGCAACACGTCGACGTTCGCCAACCCCAGGTCGGCGTCCAACAACATCACTCGCCTGCCGAGCTCTGCCAGAGCCAGGGACAAGTTCACTGACACGTTAGTCTTACCGACGCCACCCTTGCCGCCGGTCACCGCGATCACCTGTACGGGATGCATGCTGCCCATGTGCTTTCTATACCTTGTCGTCTTAGACGCGGGCTACATGACTGGCTGCGCGTTCAATACTGAACAATGCATGGCAGGCCATCGATGTAGATACAAATCTAGTCATTGTTACCTCAGCCAACCCGCTTGGTCGGACTGTGGTAGATATCAGCGAACATATCAGCCATGGCTTCTTCGCTGGGTTCTTCCTGCATCTGCACACTCACGGCGCGACTGACCAACTGATGGCGGCGCGGCAAATGCAGATCATCCGGGATCCGCGGCCCATCGGTCAGATAGGCCACCGGTAATTCGTGACTGATCGCCAGGCTCAACACTTCGCCCAGGCTCGCCGTTTCATCCAGTTTAGTCAGGATGCACCCCGCCAGGCCACAACGCTTGTAACTGTGGTACGCGGCGGTCAGCACCTGCTTCTGGCTGGTGGTGGCCAGGACCAGGTAATTCTTCGACTTGATCCCGCGACCGGCCAGGCTTTCCAGCTGCATGCGCAACGCCGGATCACTGGCTTGCAGGCCCGCGGTGTCGATCAGCACCACACGCTTGCGCAGCAGTGGATCCAGGGCCTGAGCCAAGGACTGCCCCGGGTCGACATGGGTGACCGAGACATTGAGGATCCGCCCCAGGGTCTTGAGTTGCTCCTGGGCGCCAATGCGGTAGCTGTCCATGCTCACCAGCGCAATGTTCTGCGCTCCGTACTTGAGCACGTAACGCGCAGCCAGCTTGGCCAGGGTGGTGGTCTTGCCCATGCCGGCAGGGCCGACCATGGCAATCACACCGCCCTCTTCCAGCGGCTCGATCTCGGGGGTCACGATCATCCTCGCCAGATGCGCCAACAGCATGCGCCAGGCTTGACGAGGCTCTTCAATGTCCGTGGTCAACGCCAGCAGGTCGCGCGACAGCGGGCCGGACAGGCCGATGCGCTGCAGACGACGCCACAGGTTGGCCTGTTGCGGGCGGCTGCCTTGCAGTTGATTCCAGGCCAGCGAACCCAGCTGCACTTCCAGAAGCTCGCGCAAGCCATTGAGTTCCGAACGCATCGAATCGTAGACCCGCACGTCGACAGTGGCCGCTGCCACCGGTGCTGGCGCAGGGCGTGGCGGCTCGGACAGCGTGGGCTCGATCAGCGGTTCGGCCGCCGTCAGTGGCAGGCCGGCAAACAACTGACGGTTGGTGCTGGTGCTTGCCTCGCCATCGCCGCGCAGGCTGAGTTCGGCCTGGGCGGTGACGATCCGCGTCTGGGTCTTGCGCAGCTCGTCTTCGAGTTCCATGTTCGGCACCCGTGGTGCCAGCGCCGACAGCTTGTAATCCAGGGCAGCCATCAGCTCGACACCACCGGCGATGCGACGGTTGCCAATGATGGCGGCTTCAGCGCCCAGCTCATCACGAACCAGCTTCATGGCCTGACGCATATCGGCGGCGAAAAAACGCTTAACTTGCATAAACCACTACCTCAGCCGTTGGGCCCTACTGTCGCCACGATGGTCACTTGCTTGTTGTCAGGGATTTCCTGGTACGCCAACACATGCAACCCCGGGACTGCCAGGCGGCCGAACCGCGAGAGCATCGCGCGGACCGGACCTGCGACCAACAGAATCACCGGGTGACCTTGCATTTCCTGACGCTGCGCCGCGTCGATCAGTGAGCGCTGCAGCTTCTCGGCCATGCTTGGCTCCAGCAAGACACCCTCATCGGCACCTTGCCCAGCCTTCTGCATACTATTGAGCAATATTTGTTCCAACCTTGGCTCCAGCGTGATCACAGGCAGCTCGGACTCAGTGCCTACAATGCTTTGCACGATAGCGCGGGACAAGCCGACACGCACCGCGGCCACCAAAGCGGCGGTATCTTGACTCTTGGCGGCGTTGTTGGCGATGGCCTCGGCGATGCTGCGAATGTCGCGCACCGGAACCTGTTCAGCCAGCAGTGCCTGCAACACCTTGAGCAATTGCGACAGCGACAGCACGCCCGGCACCAGCTCCTCGGCCAGTTTCGGCGAACTTTTGCCCAACAACTGCATGAGTTGCTGGACTTCTTCGTGACCGATCAGCTCACTGGAGTGCTTGTACAGAATCTGATTGAGGTGCGTCGCCACCACCGTGCTGGCGTCAACCACGGTATAACCCAGCGATTGCGCCTGGGAGCGCTGGCTGACTTCGATCCACACCGCTTCCAGGCCAAAGGCCGGATCTTTGGCGGTAATGCCATTGAGCGTGCCGTAGACCTGGCCCGGGTTGATCGCCAGCTCGCGATCCGGATAAATCTCCGCTTCGGCAAGGATCACCCCCATCAGGGTCAGGCGGTAAGCACTCGGCGCCAGGTCGAGGTTGTCGCGGATGTGCACGGTCGGCATCAGGAAGCCCAGGTCCTGGGAGAGCTTTTTACGCACGCCCTTGATCCGCGCCAGCAACTGCCCACCCTGATTGCGATCCACCAGCGGGATCAGGCGGTAGCCAACCTCCAGGCCAATCATGTCGATCGGGGTCACGTCGTCCCAGCCCAGTTCCTTGGTTTCCATGGCCCGCGCTGGCGATGGCAGCAGTTCCTGCTGGCGCTTGACCTCCTCCAGCGCCTTGACCTTGACGGTGTTCTGTTTCTTCCAGAACAGGTAGGCACCGCCCGCCGCCACTGCCGCCATGCTGAGAAATGCGAAATGCGGCATGCCCGGCACGATACCCATGATCGCCATCAGCGCGGCCGATACGGCCAGGGCCTTGGGCGAGGCAAACATCTGCCGGTTGATCTGCTTGCCCATGTCTTCGGAGCCCGATGCACGGGTCACCATGATCGCCGCGGCAGTGGACAGCAGCAGTGATGGCAATTGCGCCACCAAACCGTCACCGATAGTCAGCAGCGCGTACACCTTGCCCGCATCACCGAAGGTCATGCCGTGCTGGAAGATCCCCACCGCCATGCCACCGATGAGGTTGATGAACAGGATCAACAGGCCAGCGATGGCATCGCCACGGACGAACTTGCTGGCCCCGTCCATCGAGCCGTAGAACTCGGCCTCCTGGGCGACTTCCGTACGGCGGGCCTTGGCCTGGCCCTGATCGATCAGGCCAGCGTTGAGGTCGGCGTCGATGGCCATCTGCTTGCCGGGCATCGCATCGAGGGTGAAGCGCGCGCTCACCTCGGAAATCCGCCCGGCGCCCTTGGTCACCACCACGAAGTTGATGATCATCAGAATCGCGAAGACCACGATACCGACCACGTAGTTACCGCCGATCACCACCTCGCCGAAGGCCTGGATCACCTTGCCGGCGGCGGCGTGACCGTCCTGGCCGTGGAGCATCACCACCCGCGTGGAGGCCACGTTCAACGCCAGGCGCAACAGCGTCGCCACCAGCAGAATCGTGGGGAACACCGCAAAATCCAGCGGCCGCAAGGCGTACACGCAGACCAGCAGTACCACGATCGACAGGGCAATGTTGAAGGTGAAGAACACGTCGAGCAGGAACGGCGGGATCGGCAACATCATCATTGCCAACATGACCAACAGCAACAGCGGCACACCCAGATTGCCTCGACTGAGGTCTGCCATGTTGCTGCGGGCACTGTTGATAAATTGAGAGCGATCCACCGGTATTCCCCGTTCCTTTGAAGCAAACTTTTGACGCCGCAAGCGGGCGCTGGGCGGCTACTGCAAGAAGCCTTCCAACTTTTGCGGAGGTTTGGAATTGAGGGTTTATTGGGGGATTTGGGTTGACTGGACGGGCTTCTTCGCGGGCAAGCCGCGCTCCCACACTGATCTAAGTCGAACGCCGATTTTGCGGCCAGACCCGAGCATTGCCGGAGCCGGGCTTGCCCGCGATGAGGCCGGCACTGCCAGCGAACATCTCGGAAAGTGCGCTGCTGACCAGCCATTCGAACAAACAAACCCAGCAAACCTATCAGTTCTGCTAGTACCCAACCCTTGCAAAGCCGCCAATACTGAACTCCCGCACTTCAGACGTTCGGAGCAACCACCCATGCCATCGCTGCGCGAAACCGTGCTCTGCCATTACCACTACGACCCCCTTGATCGACTGATCAGTCACGCACTGCCAGATATCCCCGAGCGCCAGCGCTTTTACTGCAAAAGCAGGCTGGCCACCGAGATACAGGGGGCGATGCGCTATTCGATCGTCCAGCATGGCGACCAGCTGTTGGGGCAACAGCGAAGTGAGGGTGATGTAACCGATACCACGCTGCTAGCCACTGATCAGCAGCGTTCGGTGTTGCAGACGCTTAAGGCGGATCGTCCACCCCAGCCCATCGCCTATTCGCCCTATGGCCACCGGCCTGTTGAAAGCGGGTTACTCAGCTTGCTCGGCTTTAACGGCGAACGGCCGGATCCGGTGACTGGATGCTATTTGTTGGGGAATGGGTATCGGGCGTTTAATCCGGTTTTGATGAGATTTAATTGCCCGGACAGCATGAGTCCGTTTGGAAAAGGTGGGTTGAATCCGTATGCATACTGCTTAGGAGATCCGACAAACAAGTTTGACCCAAGCGGGAATATTCCAATTACAAATATGATAATTGAGCAACTTACAAAATGGGCTAATCGAGCAAGAAAAAGCATGGCTTATTCGAACTCAAATGCAAAACGCAGGTTACGGTATGTCGCGGATCGCGTGTACTATGATCGCTATAAGCGTGCAGCATTTAATAAGGATTTAAGCATTCTTCGATCTGATGCCAACGCTAACATTATGCCGTCAAACATTAAAGCCTTGGAACGAAAAACATTCCGAGAAGGACCACCGACTGGACAAGACTATAAGCTATTGCTCGAACGAATTGAAATCTTCAAATCCAAACCTTCACGAACCTATGACGCCCGAAAATTAGAGGAAGCCACGAGAGAAAGACTATACGGCAATCACCCAAAAGAACCCGCAACAAGGATATCGGCGGCCCGAGCATACAAAGAAAAAATTGATAACATTAGAGACCCGAAATCAGACGAGTACATGAGCGAGATGGAAATGCTTGAACAAACAATAAGCTCACGAAAACAAACCTGAAAACCGCAGAAGAAAAAAAGAGGACGGCGGACTCAACCGGTCGATGCAGCGTCTCGTTGCATCGACCGGTTGAGCCTGCCACAGATTTATTTACAACATAGCGGAAGCAAAATTACTCGCCCCCACCATGTCGTACAACGCGGCCACAATCGGCAGGTCGTTTTCGCGAATGCAGGTGATTGCTTTGGTTTTATCAGGAGTCCCGCCGCAACTCCGGCGGAATCGGCACCTCATCCTTGAACGGTTCCGGGCGCTTGCCCTTGCCCGCACGGTACTGGCGGATCTGATAGACGTAGGCCAGTACCTGGGCCACCGCCAGGTACAGCCCGCCCGGAATCTCCTGATCCAGTTCGGTGGAGTAGTAGATCGACCGCGCCAACGCCGGTGACTCCAGCAGCAGCACATTGTTGCTCACAGCGATTTCGCGGATTTTCAGGGCCAGGAAGTCGCTGCCCTTGGCGATCAGCATCGGCGCGCCGCCCTTGTCCGGGTCGTACTTGAGGGCCACGGCGTAGTGGGTCGGGTTGGTGATGACCACGTCGGCGTCGGGGATGGCCGCCATCATGCGGCGCTGGGACATTTCGCGCTGCAGTTGGCGAATGCGCTGCTTGACCTCGGGGCGCCCCTCCTGATCCTTGTGCTCGTCGCGGATTTCCTGCTTGGTCATCAACAGCTTCTTGTGGCTCTGGTACAACTGCACCGGCACGTCGACCGCGGCGATCAGGATCAAGCCGCAGGCCATCCACAAAGTGCTCCAGCCCACCAGCTGCACGCTGTGGATGATCGCCTGTTCCAGCGGTTCGTGGGCGATACGCAGCAAGTCGTCGATGTCCGACTTCAGTACCGTCAGCGCCACAAACAGGATCAACAGGAACTTGGCCAGCGCCTTGAGCAACTCGATCACGGCGGTGGAGGAAAACATGCGCTTGAGGCCGTTGGCCGGGTTCATCCGACTGAACTTGGGCGCCAGGCTACTGCCGGCAAACAACCAGCCGCCCAGGGAGATCGGACCGATCAGCGCGGCCAGGAGCAAGGTGATCAGCACTGGCTGTACGGCGATGATCGCAATTTTGCCCGAGTGCAACAGGTATTGGCCCATGGCGCCCGGGCTGAGCAGCACCTCGCGAGGCAGGGAGAAGTTCAGGCGCATGATTTCCAGCAGGTCCAGCGCCAGACCGCCACCATAGATCAGCAGCCCCCCGGCACCGGCCAGCATCACCGCCAGGGTGTTGAGCTCCTTGGAGCGGGCAATCTCACCCTTCTCCCGGGCGTCCTTTTTCTTTTTCTCCGTGGGCTCTTCGGTCTTGTCCTGACCACTCTCGCTCTCGGCCATGGCTTAGCGCGCCTGTGCCATATCGCGCAGCAACTGCAAGGCTTCAGTGGCCAGCGGTTGATACTGATTGAGAATGTCGCCCAGGCTGATCCAGAAGATCACCAGGCCCAGCACCAGGGTCAGCGGAAAGCCGATGGAGAAGATGTTCAACTGCGGCGCTGCCCGGGTCATGATCCCGAAGGCAATGTTGACCACCAGCAGCGCAGTGATCGCCGGCAGCACCAGCAACATGGCCGCGCCCAACACCCAGCCCAGCTTGTTGGCGATCTCCCAGAAGTGCGTGGTCAACACCGCACTGCCCACCGGCAAGGTAGTGAAGCTTTCAGCCAGCACTTCAAACACCACCAGATGGCCATTCATGCCGAGAAACAGCAGGGTCACGAGCATGGTCAGAAATTGCCCGATCACTGCCGCCGACACGCCGTTGGTGGGGTCGACCATGGAGGCAAAGCCCATGCCCATCTGGATCGAGATGATCTGGCCGGCCACCACGAACGCCTGGAAGAACAGCTGCAAGGCGAACCCCAGCAGGCCACCGATAAGGATCTGTTCGGCGATCAGCAGCAGGCCGCTGAGGTCCAGCGGGTTGACCGCCGGCATCGGTGGCAGCCCGGGCATGATCACCACCGTGATCGCCAGCGCGAAGTACAGCCGGATACGCTTGGGGACCAGCGTCGTGCCCACGATCGGCATGGTCATCAACACCGCGCCGACCCGGAACAGCGGCAGCATGAAGCTGGCCACCCAGGTACTGATCTGCGTGTCGGTCAGCGCCAGCAGCGACATGGCTTAGCCGATCAACTGCGGAATACTGCCGTACAAGCGCAGGATGTATTCCATGAAGGTTTGCACCAGCCACGGGCCGGCGACGATCAGCGTGACCAGCATCACCAGCAGGCGCGGCAGGAAGCTCAGGGTCTGCTCGTTGATCTGGGTGGCCGCCTGGAACATCGCCACCAGCAGCCCCACCAACAGGCTTGGCACCACCAGCACCGCCACCATCAGGGTGGTCAGCCACAGCGCCTCACGGAACAGGTCTACCGCTACTTCAGGAGTCATATCGCCCTACCCGTCCACTCATGGCTACACACCGCCGAAACTGCCCGCCAGGGTGCCGATGATCAACGCCCAGCCATCCACCAGCACAAACAGCATGATTTTGAACGGCAAGGAAATGATCAACGGCGAGAGCATCATCATGCCCATGGCCATCAGCACACTGGCCACCACCAGGTCGATGATCAGGAACGGAATGAAGATCATGAAACCGATCTGGAACGCAGTCTTGAGCTCCGAGGTGACGAAGGCCGGCACCAGGATGGTCAGCGGCGCCTGCTCCGGCGAGGCGATGTCGGTCCGCTTGGACAGGCGCACGAACAGCTCCAGGTCACTGCTGCGAGTCTGCGCCAGCATGAAATCCTTGATCGGCACCTGGGCCTTGGCCACCGCATCCTGAGCGGTCATTTTCTCCGCCAGATAGGGTTGCAAGGCGTCCTGATTCACCCGGTCGAACACCGGCGCCATGATGAACAGGGTCAGGAACAGTGCCATGCCGGTGAGGATCTGGTTCGACGGCGTCTGCTGCAAGCCCAGGGCCTGGCGCAGAATCGAGAACACGATGATGATCCGGGTGAAACTGGTCATCAGCATGACGAACGCCGGAATGAAACTCAGCGCGGTCATGATCAGCAGGATCTGCAGGCTGACCGAATACTCTTGGGCGCCCTCGGCGTTGGTGCCCAGGGTGATGGCCGGAATCGACAACGGATCGGCGGCAAACGCCAACGGCGCGGCCAACATCAGGAGCAGCGTCAGCAGGACTCGCAACGGCATTACTTCTTATCCTTGTCTTTACCCAGCAACTCCATCAGGCGCTGGGCAAACTCGGGGGTGGCCTGCTCGGTGCTCGGCACCGCCACCGGTTCTTTCAGTACATGCAGTGGGGTGATGGTGCCCGGCGTCAGCCCCAACAGGATCTGCTCGTTGCCGACCTGCACCAGCACCAGCCGATCACGCGGCCCGAGGGCACGCGAGCCGATCAACTCGATCACCTGCCCTTTGCCCGCCGGACCCGCCTGCTGCACCCGACGCAGCAGCCAGGCGAGGAAGAAGATCAACCCCAGCACCAGCAGCAAGCCCAGCACCAGCTGAGTCAACTGCCCCGCCACACCACTGCCGACCGCAGGCGCCGCCACGGCCGTCACCGGTTCGGCAGCCATGACGGTGAATGGCAAGGTCAGCAACACACCGAGAAACGTCTTCACTCAGCGCAGCTTCTTGATGCGTTCGCTGGGGCTGATCACGTCAGTCAGGCGGATGCCGAACTTCTCGTTGACCACCACCACCTCGCCGTGGGCGATCAAGGTGCCATTGACCAGCACGTCCAGTGGTTCGCCCGCTAGGCGATCCAGCTCGATCACCGAACCCTGGTTCAACTGCAGCAGGTTGCGGATGTTGATGTCGGTGCTGCCGACCTCCATGGAGATCGACACCGGAATGTCCAGAATCACGTCCAGGTTCGGACCGTCGAGGGTCACCGGCTGGTTATTCTTCGGCACGCTGCCGAACTCTTCCATGGGCAGGCGGTTGGACGGCGAGCTCGCCGCATCAGCTGCCAGCAAGGCATCGATGTCGTCCTGTCCGGCGTCACCGGCTTCTTCCAGCGCCGCAGCCCATTCATCAGCCAGCGCCTGGTCGTCCTGGGAATTCATATCGTTAGCCATCATTTGTCCTCGGCGGGCTGCCGTTCAATTGGAAGCCGTCATTTAAAAGCGAATAGGGACGAGCGCCGGTCAGCGGCGCTCGATCGGCTCGATCACCTGCAACGCCAGGTTGCCTTTGTGGGAGCCCATCTTGACCTTGAAGGCCGGCACGCCGTTGGCGCGCATGATCATGTCTTCCGGCATCTCCACCGGGATCACATCCCCCGGCTGCATATGCAGGATGTCGCGCAGGCGCAGCTGACGACGGGCGACGGTGGCACTCAATGGCACGTCGACGTCCATCACGTCCTGGCGCAAGGCATTGACCCAACGTTCGTCCTGGTCGTCGAGGTCGGACTGGAAGCCCGCATCGAGCATTTCGCGAACCGGTTCGATCATCGAGTACGGCATGGTCACGTGCAGGTCGCCGCCTCCGCCATCGAGCTCAATGTGGAAGGTGGAGACCACCACGGCCTCGCTCGGCCCGACGATGTTGGCCATGGCCGGGTTCACTTCCGAGTTGATGTACTCGAAGTTGACTTCCATGATCGCCTGCCAGGCTTCCTTCAAGTCAATGAAGGCCTGCTCCAGCACCATGCGCACCACGCGCAGTTCGGTGGGCGTGAATTCACGGCCTTCGATCTTGGCGTGACGCCCGTCACCGCCGAAGAAGTTGTCCACCAGCTTGAACACCAGCTTGGCGTCGAGAATAAACAGCGCGGTGCCACGTAGCGGCTTGATCTTGACCAGGTTGAGGCTGGTGGGTACGTACAGCGAGTGTACGTACTCGCCGAACTTCATCACCTGCACACCGCCGACTGCAACGTCAGCCGAGCGCCGCAGCATGTTGAACATGCTGATGCGGGTGTAGCGGGCGAAACGCTCATTGATCATTTCCAGGGTCGGCATGCGCCCCCGGACGATACGGTCCTGACTGGTCAGGTCGTAGCTTTTGACACTGCCCGGTTCAGCAGCGGTATCGGTCTGTACCAGACCATCGTCGACGCCATGCAACAGCGCATCGATCTCATCCTGGGACAGCAGGTCCTGCACGGCCATGTCGTGTTCCTACTGCAGTACGAAATTAGTAAAGAGCAACTGCTCGACCACTACCTTGCCGACTTCTTTCTGCGCCACTTCCTGCACGCTGGCAGTGGCTTTCTGGCGCAGCATTTCCTGACCGACCGGGGTGGCCAGGGTGTCGAAACTCTGTGCGGAGAACAGCATGACCAGGTTGTTGCGGATCACCGGCATATGCACTTTCAGCGCATCCAGATCGGCCTGGTTGCGCGCCTGCAGGGTGATGCTCACCTGCATGTAGCGCTGACGGCCATTGTGGTTGTAGTTGGCAATGAACGCCGGCGCCATGGGCTCATAGATCGCCACGGGCTTGCCAGTGCCGGTCGACTCCGCCACGGGCTCAGGCTTGCTCTGAGCGCTGTGCATGAAGTACCAGGTCGCCCCCACGGACAGGCCGACGGCCAGCAGCAACGCCGCCACAATCACCAGGATCAGCTTGAGTTTGCCTTTCCCGGCGGGGTCTTTTACTGCTGCGTCGCTCTTCGCCATGCCAATAATCCGTCACTATTCGGGTTTTCACAGTCGCACGGCAAGGCAAGAGCAAGTGTTATGCCAGAAGTGTCGGGGCGCACTCATGCGACTCAATAACACATGAAGGCTGCCCTTGTGGCGAGGGCGCTTGCTCGCGCTGGCGTGCGCAGCGCGCCCTGACAAGGTCGTGGCGGTCTATCGGGAAGACCTTTGCGAGGTTTTTTGGGCTGCTGTGCAGCCCTGCGCGAGCAAGCTCGCTTGCCACTGGAGTGGGTTCTGCGTTCAGTCAGGCGTAGTAATCGACCGCACTGGTGCCAATCACACTGGTGGTGCTGGCGGCGACTTCGGTCACGCTGACCGAAGGCTCATCGGCGGTCGCGTCCAGGCGCGCACCGCTGGCCGAAGTGCGCCCGCTCTGCCCCTGCTGAGCCTGCTCCTGGGACCCCCGGGACTGGTCGGACACGTTGACGTCGACCTGCCCCATGCCTTGCTGCACGAACATCTCGCGCAACCGGTGCATCTGCCCGTCCAGCGCTTCGCGAACCCCGACGTGGGCGCTCATGAAGGTCACCTGGGTCTGTTGATCCGGAATCAGGTTGACGCGGATATCCAGGCGCCCCAGTTCGGCCGGCTGAAGCTGAATCTCGGCGGCCTTGAGGTTGGCACTCGACAGGTACATGACGCGATTGACCACTTCTTCGGTCCAGCCGCTTTGATGCATGGCGATCGGCTGGTTGACCGGCAGCGCATTGGTGGTTTTCGGTGTCGCCGCCTGGGTCAGCGCCGCCAGGCGGCTGGCAAAATCGTCGACGCGGGTGTCGCTGCTGGCAGCGCCCAGGTCCTTGAGCCCGTCGTCCAACAAGCCGGTGAAGGCTTTTTCGCCCCCCTGGCCGGTGCTGTCCTTGTCGGCTTGCAATTCAAGCATGCTGGCCATGCCGGCGGAGAAGTGTTGCGCCGGCGTCGGCTCGCCATCGAGCGCAGCCGGGGCCAGCTTGGTCTGGGCCTGCGTGGACGCAGAGACGTGACCGCTCTGCTCCATGGCCAAACGCACCGCGGGCAGCGCATCGAGCGGATCGGCTTCAGGGTCGAATGCCGGCGCGGTGACGGTTTGAACCGAGGCGGCAATGGCAGCCTCGGCAACCGGGTCCGCCGCGACCACGGCCGCTGAGTCAGCAACCGGTGTCGGCGCTGTTGGCTGTGCATCCACCCGCAACGCCGGGTCCAGGGGTAGCGTATCGTCCGTTGCGGCCTGGGCGCCGTCGGGTTTATCGATGTTGTCGGCAGGCAAGGTTTTGCCGCTACCGGCAACCACAGGGGCCGCAGCGGCAGGCGCATCACTGGCGACATCCTTTTTGGCCGGACCTTCGGCAGCCTTGTCACGTGGCGTCTTTGCCACTGCGTCAGCAGTCACGGGGGATTTTCCCCAGGCCTGACCGGCAAACACGCCGGCAAAGCTGGCGGCCTTGTCCCCTGGCGCCACGGGCGCCGCCGGGGCATTGGCGGGGCCGGACTGAGGTTTGGCCTTGGCGCTCGCCTGAAGAAGCAGGTGTGGGGAAAGGGGCATGGCAGTCTCCGCTGCACGGGAATCGTAGGTAAAGTCAGTGGAGATGACTGCAAAGGTCGGGCCAGCCTTGCCCGGCGGCGACTAAGAGCGCCGGCGCTCGGCTTCATAAAGCGGCCGGACAATCTCGAACTCACCGTCGATTTCGCCTACCAGTCGCGCAATGACGGCCGGGGGGGTCGTATTTTTTTTGGCACGCTGTTCCAGTTCACCGCAGAACTCGGCCAGGCGCAGCGCTCCCATATTGCCGCTACTGCCCTTGAGGCTATGGGCCACATTGATAATCTGCGCGACGTCGTCCGCCTTGCGCAGTAAGCGCAAACGCTCTTCGGAGTCAGCAAGAAACGCATCCAGCAACAGCGGATACTCTCCCTCCATGACTTCCTGCAACGCACTCAACACGTTGTGATCCAGATGTGTCTCAGTCACTTGTTCGCTCCTTGATCAAGAATGTACGGATTATGCCTGAGCGTCCCAGGAAAACTCCACGCGGGCCCGTCGACCATCGTCCGACCAACAGGCGTTGTGGCTCAATTGACGGATCAGGCTCACGCCTCGCCCCGACAAGCGGCCGACGTCCGACGGTCGGTCCATCACGCGCTGCACATCGAAACCATTGCCGCTGTCTTCAACCTCTATCACCAGGCACCCGCCAGCCCCTTGGGGCACTACCTGCAAATGCACCCGCAGGTAGCCGTCCGCAAGCTGCTCAAGGCGCTGATTGCGCAGCTGATAATAATGCGCAAACCCCGACACGTCGCGCTTGATGCTCGAATCCAGCCCCAGCACGCCATGCTCCAGCGCATTGGAGTAAAGCTCGGCCAGCACACTGTAGAGCGCGCCGCTTTGCGCGCGCAATCCATGCACTTCCAGCAGCAACTGCAGCAGATACGGCAGCGGGTTGAAGCGCTTGAGGGTGGCGGCACGAAACTCGAAGCTCACCGACCAGTCCAGCGGACAGGACTGACCACTGTCGGAATACACCGGCACTGGCGGGCTGACGTGCTCAGGCTCCAGCAGGCTGATCTCGACCATGCTCACGTCATCCCGCGCCCCACCACCAAAGTCGCGCAGCGCCTGCTCGATCTCCTCGAACAACCGCTCTGGCTGACGATTGTCGGCAAACACCTTGTGCAGACGCTCGACGCCGAACAACTGCTCGTCGGCATCGCAGGTATCGATGACCCCATCGGACAACAGGAACACCCGATCCCCCAAAGCCATCGGGAACACGTCAGTGCGATCGTCGAAGGCTTCGGGGCTCAACACACCCAACGGCAAATGCCGCGCGGTCAGCGGCCTGCGCTCGCCGGTGGCGATGTCATGCAGGTAGCCATCCGGCATCCCGCCATTCCAGACCTCGACCGAGCCACGCTGAAAACTCAAGGACAGCAAGGTCGCGCAGCAGAACATGTCCACCGGCAGGATACGCTTGAGTTTGGCATTCATTTCCCGCAGGGTTTCGGCCAGGCCATAGCCCTTGGCGGTCATGCCGTAGAACACTTCAGCCAGTGGCATGGCGCCAACCGCCGCCGGCAACCCATGGCCGGTGAAATCGCCGAGCAGCACCTGCATGTCACCGGATGGGGTGAACGCGGCCAGCAGTAAATCCCCATTGAACAGCGCATAGGGGGATTGCGAGTAGCGGATGTTTGGCGCGCTCAGACACCCCGAATGGGCAACCTTGTCGAACACCGCCTTGGCCACGCGCTGTTCGTTGAGCAAGTAATCGTGATGCCGGGTGATCTGGTCGCGCTGCTCCAGCACCGTGGCCTGCAAACGCCGCAAGCGATCCATGGCCTTGATCTTGGCCGCGAGGATCACCTGGTTATAGGGTTTCGCCAAAAAGTCGTCACCACCGGCCTCCAGGCAACGGGCCAGCGCCTCGCTTTCGGTCAGGGACGTCAGAAAGATGATTGGTACCAGGGTCTCCCCGGCCAGTTGCTTGATCTGGCGCGCCGCGTCAAAGCCGTCCATCACCGGCATCATCGCGTCCATCAACACCAGGTGGGGTCGCTGCTGGCGGTACAGCTCGACCGCTTCGACACCGTTGGCGGCCACCAGCACCTCGTGCCCCTGGCGCCGCACGATACTCGACAGCAACAAGCGATCGGCGGCACTGTCTTCCGCGATCAATACCGTCAGGGACTCCGCCAACGGCGCCATGGCGATCAACTGATGTCGAACAGCTTGTCGAAGTTGGAGATCGCGAGAATCTTGCGCACGTCAGTGCTGCTGTTGACCAGGCGCACGTCGGATTCATCCCCACCGGCATGGTCGCGCAGCAACAGCAACATACCCAGCGCCGAGCTGTCGAGGTAGGTGGCGTCCTTGAGGTCAACCACCACCGAGCTGAGCTGATCATCGAGCTTTTCGTAGGAGTCGCGAAATTCCTGATGCTTGGCGAAATCAAACCGTCCCTTGATCGATATCGTCAGTTTTTGTCCATCCGCTGAGACTTCGGTGATGACTGACATGCTAAAGCTTCCTTGTCATTGGCAATCGTGTACAAGGTTTAGCACCTGCACAGGGCATGTTCAAGGAATGAAATCGACACCCCTCCCCCATCAATACGGACTCTCTCGCGGCAACCGCTGGGAAAGCTCATCCAGCAGCTTCTGCTCGCGCTTGTCTTCAAGCTGGCGGGCCTCATCGATATAGCGTTGCACCAGCTTGCGCAGGCCTTCAACCCGGGCGTACGCCTGCTGCCAGGCGTCCCGCGCCTTGTCCAGGTTGTTCTGGTGCCAGGCCAGGCTCTGCCGCTGCTGGTCGATCGCGGTCCCCAGCTGCACCAGAAACCCTTGGTAACCCAGCAACCATTGCCCGGAAACCCCCTCGCGGCCGCGCTCTACCCAGCGTTCCAGGTATTCCAGGCGAAAGCCGTCCAGGTCGGCCAGCTTGGTTTCCGCCAGCCGAACCTGCCCCTGGAAATACCCCAGGCGCTGGACAGCAGTCTTCTCGGCCTTTTCAGCCATGTCGACCACCGGTGCCAGGCGCGTTGCGCGGCTTTGGGCCATAGCGGTCAGCCCCCGGCCGCCGGCGCGAAGATCGTCTCCAGGTGCGCATCGCTTTCACCCAGGCCGATGTTGTCGTTGAGCCCCTGGCGCAGGTACTTGACCATGGTCGGCTGCAAGGCAATGGCGGTGTCGGTCTCACGGTCACCACCGGCCACATAGGCACCGACGCTGATCAGGTCGCGACTCTGTTGATAACGCGACCAGAGCTGCTTGAAGTACTGGGCACGGCGCATGTGCTCGGGCGAGACCACCGACGGCATGACCCGGCTGATGGAGGCCTCGATGTCGATTGCCGGGTAGTGCCCTTCTTCCGCCAGGCGCCGCGACAACACAATGTGCCCGTCGAGCACGCCCCGCGCTGAGTCGGCAATCGGGTCCTGCTGGTCGTCGCCTTCGGACAGCACGGTATAGAACGCGGTGATCGAACCCCCTCCGGCCTCGGCGTTACCGGCCCGCTCCACCAGTTTCGGCAGCTTGGCGAACACCGAGGGCGGATAGCCCTTGGTCGCTGGCGGCTCGCCGATGGCCAGGGCGATTTCCCGCTGGGCCTGGGCGAAACGGGTCAGGGAGTCCATCAGCAACAGGACATTCTTGCCCTTGTCGCGAAAGTACTCGGCGATTCGCGTGCAATACATCGCTGCGCGCAGGCGCATCAGCGGCGCATCGTCGGCGGGGGACGCGACCACCACCGAGCGCTTGAGGCCTTCTTCACCGAGAATATGCTCGATGAATTCCTTGACTTCACGGCCCCGCTCACCGATCAGCCCGACCACAATAATGTCGGCCTCGGTAAAGCGGGTCATCATGCCCAGCAACACACTCTTGCCCACGCCGGTACCGGCGAACAGGCCCAGGCGCTGGCCACGCCCCACCGTCAACAAACCGTTGATGCAACGAATGCCTACGTCCAGCGGCTGGCTGATGGGGTCGCGATTGAGCGGGTTGATGGTCGGGCCATCCAGCGGCACCCAGTCTTCGGCTTTCATCCCGCCCTTGCCGTCCAGGGCACGGCCGGCACCGTCGAGTACACGCCCGAGCATGCTCATGCCCATCGGCAAGCGGCCGTTGTCGGCCAGCGGCACGACCCGGGCGCCAGGCGCAATGCCGGCGACACTGCCCACCGGCATCAGGAATATTTTATTGCCGGAAAACCCCATGACCTCGGCTTCCACCTCGATCGGGTGATAGCTGTTGTCGTTGATCACCCGACAACGACTGCCCATGGCCGCGCGCAAGCCCTCGGCCTCGAGCGTCAGGCCGACCATGCGCAGCAGGCGCCCTTCGAGGATTGGCTGGCCCGGCAGTTCGACGGCGTCGGCGTAGCCACTCAGGCGCTTGCCGAAACTGGTGCGCTCAAGACGCATCAAGGCAGTCCACTGGCTCTGGCCGGGCAGGCGCTTTCGCGGGAGCGGACAAGTCGATCGACAGGTCCGCCTCGGCCGGGTGCAGCGCCTGCTCGTGCAGTTGATCGAGCAACTGCGCCGTGGCCTGGGTGATCCGGGTTTCCACCGTGGCATCGATGCGGCTGTGTTCGGTCTCGACACGGCAACCGCCAGGCAGCAGGGCTTCGTCCTCGACGATGCGCCAGGTTTCCTCATGACGCTCGCGCAAGGCTTTGACCTGCTCGAAATCCTGCGGATTGATGTACAGGCGCACGTTACCCACGCCCAGCGGCAACAGCTTGAGGGCCTCGCGCATGACGTGTTCGATTTGCGAGGAGTCGATGGCCAGCTCGCGCTGAATCACCTGGCGGGAGATGTGCCGGACCAGGGCCACCAGGCCTTTTTCGATTTGCGTGTCCTGCTCGGCGATGGGCTCGAACAGGTGGCTCATCAGTTGCTCAAGGCTGGCCAGCTTCGCCGCCAAGGCCACTTCCGCCTCCTGGCGGACCTTGAGGGTGGTGCTGTGAAAGCCTTCTTTCTCGCCGGTGGCAAACCCTTCGTTCCAGGCTTCCTGGCGAATGCTTTCAAGCTCTTCGAGGGTCAGCGGCTGGACTTCCTCCAGCGGCACCTCTTCGATTTCCGGCGGCTCGGGTTCAGGCTCGGGTTCGGGCTCCGGGACAAACGGATCGAAACTGGGCAACGACCAGATGTCGAACCCACTGACATCACGCGCACGAATCAGGTCAGTGGGCGACTCATCACTCTTGGAGGCCATAAGGTCAGATCATTTCTTCGCCGCCCTTCCCGCCGAGAACGATTTCTCCGGCTTCGGCCATACGGCGGGCAATGGTGAGGATTTCCTTTTGCGCGGTTTCCACATCGCTGACGCGCACCGGGCCCTTGGCCTCCAGGTCGTCGCGCAGCAGTTCGGCGGCACGCTTGGACATGTTCTTGAAGATCTTGTCCTTGACGCCTTCGTCGGACCCCTTGAGGGCCAGCACCAGCACGTCGGAGGAGACTTCGCGCAGCAACGCCTGGATGCCACGGTCGTCGACGTCGGACAGGTTGTTGAACACGAACATGAGGTCTTCGATCTGACCGGACAGGTCCTCGTCGACTTCGCGGATCGAGTCCATCAACTGGCCTTCGATCGAACTGTCGAGGAAGTTCATGATGTCCGCCGCGCGCTTGATGCCACCCAGGGTGGTGCGCGAGGCATTGGAATTGCCGGAGAACTGCTTTTCCAGAATCTGGTTCAGTTCCTTGAGTGCCGCTGGCTGTACCGTGTTCAGCGAGGAAACCCGCAGGATGATGTCCAGCCGCACCTTGTGGTCGAAATTACCCAGCACTTCACCCGCCTGGTCCGGGTCCAGATAGGCCACGACAATGGCCTGGATCTGCGGGTGCTCGTACCGGATCACGTCCGCCACCGCGCGCGGCTCCATCCACTTGAGGCTGTCCAGGCCGCTGGTATTGCCCCCTAGCAGGATCCGGTCGATCAGGCCGTTGGCCTTGTCCTCGCCCAGGGCCTGGGTGAGCATTTTGCGGATATAGCCATCAGAGCCGACGCCCAGGCTGGTCTGGTCGCCGACGATGTCGACGAACTCGCTCATCACCTGTTCGACCTGCTCACGGTGCACATTACCCATTTGCGCCATGGCCACGCCCACTCGCTGGACCTCTTTGGGCCCCATGTGGCGCAACACTTGCGCGGCATCGGTTTCGCCCAGGGACAGCAGCAGAATCGCGGCTTTGTCGACCCGGCTGAGTTTGGCGATAGCGGCTCGGTTATCACTCATCTGCGTTAATCCACTCTTTCACGACCTGGGCCACACGACCCGGATCTTCGGCCACCAGGCTCTTGATTGCGTTCAACTGTGCGTCATAGCCTTCGCTCGGGCTAGGCAACAGGATGCTTTGCGGACCGCCGAGGCTGACGCGATCGTTACCCAGCTCGCCATCCAGACCGCCCAGGCCGCCGAGCTCGGAATCACTGCCGATACCCGCCAGCTGCCGATCCTTACCGCCACCGGTGATGTTGTTGAGCACCGGACGCAGCACGCCGAACACCAGCACCAGGATGAACAGCACACCCAGCACTTGCTTGACGATGTCCCAGAACCACGGCTGCGAGTAGAACGGAATATCGGCAATCACCTCGCCGCGCTCGGCGGAGAACGGCATGTTGATCACACTGACGCTGTCGCCACGGCTGGCGTCGAAACCGACCGCGTCCTGAACCAGGCGGGTGAAGCGCGCCAGTTCATCGGCGCTCCACGGCGCTCGGCTGGTTTCGCCGTTGGCCGGGTTGATCTTGACCTGATCATCGACCACCACCGACACCGACAGGCGATTCAAGCGCCCCTGTTGCTGCTTGGTGTGGCTGATGGAGCGGTCAAGCTCGAAGTTCTTGGTCGACTGCTGGCGCTTGTCCGCCGGGTACGGGGCCAGCATCGGCTGACCCGTGGCCGGATCCATGATCTGCTGGCCGTTGGCATCGAGCAACGGTTGACCAGGCTGCACCATGCCGGCCGAAGCGGTCGCGCCACCGGTGGTTTGCGGCGCCGAGGCCGGTGCCGGAGGCTGATTGCTCAACGCGCCGGGAACGCCTTGCGGGCCGTTGCTGGCGGTGCGCTGCTCGGACGTCGACTGCTCGCTGCGCAACGCCGGCTGATCAGGGTTGAACTGCTCGGATGTCGATTCGACCGCACTGAAGTCCACGTCGGCGGACACTTCGGCCTTGTAACGATCGTTACCCAGCACCGGCTGCAGGATGTTGTGCACACGCTGGGTGAGCATGCTTTCCATGCGGCGGCTGTAGTCGAACTGCTTGCCGGCCATGGTCAACGCGGAGTTTTCCGCCTGGTCGGAGAGCAGGTTGCCCTTCTGGTCGACCACGGTGATTTGCGATTTACTCAATTCCGGAACACTGGTCGCCACCAAGTTGACGATGGCCAGCACCTGACCCGGCTCCAGCGAGCGCCCGGCATAGAGTTCAACCAGTACCGAAGCGCTGGGCTTGCGCTCGTCACGCACGAATACCGAACTCTTCGGGATCGCCAGGTGCACGCGAGCGCCCTTGACGTTGTTCAGGCTGGAAATGGTGCGCGCCAGTTCGCCTTCAAGGCCGCGACGATAACGGGTCGCCTCCATGAACTGGCTGGTGCCCAGGCCCTGGTCCTTGTCGAGAATTTCGAAGCCGATGTTGCCGTCGGTGGGAGTGACACCCGCGGCGGCCAGTTTGAGCCGCGCACGCGGCAGGTCATCGGCCTTGACCAGCAAGGCGCCGGAATTGGGTTCTACGGTGTAAGGAATGTCAGCGGTGGCCAGGGTTTCCATGACCTGCTTGGCATCCATCCCGGCCAGGCTGCCGTACAGCGGCCGATAATCGGGTTGCTGCGACCACAGCACCACGGCAAAGCCAATCGCCACACTGGCGGCCAGGCCGACCAACAGGCCGACCTGACGCAGCATGGTCATCTCGGAGAGGTTTTCCAGGAAGGACAACCCAAAGAGCGGCGGTTTGCCGTCGGTGGGCGCGACCTTGGCCGGAACGTTATCGGCGACTGCTTCTGCCATGACTCAATCTCGTCCTTAAACCGGCATCTGCATGATGTCTTGGTATGCCTGAACCAACTTGTTACGCACCTGGGTCAGTGCCTGAAAGGAGACGCCGGCTTTTTCCTTGGCGATCATCACATCGGTCAGGTCGACACCGCTCTTGCCGATCTCGAACGCGGTGGACAACTGGGTCGACGCCTGCTGGGTTTCGTTGACCTTGTTGACGGCCTGGCCGAGCATGTCGGCGAAGCTGCTGCCAGCCAGTTCCGGCACGGCGACGCCAGCCTTGGGCGCAGCCATGGCGTCCATTTGCATGGCCCGCATGTCCAGCATCAACCGGTTGAATTCAATTCCTTGACTCATGGACTACTCTCTCTGACGACCCGCAATTTTTTGACACTCACTCGGCGGATAGAGTGGTGTTAGCAACAAGGGTGCCAGCTCCATGGCGACGCTCGACAAAAGCCCTGTCCGGGCTTTACTCACACAAGGTTCAGGTCGCGAATAAACAGGCCTCGACGTCCATGCCGGCATCACGCATCTGCGCCAGCTTGTAGCGCAGGGTCCGCGGACTGATGCCCAGGCGCTCGGCGGCTTCCTTGCGCCGCCCGCGCTCGCTGCGCAGGGTGTCGATGATCATCTGGAACTCATGACGCCGCAGGTCATCGCCCAAGACCCCGGCCGATTCTGCCTGGGGCGTCTTGACCTCCTGCGCCCGCGACGCCACGTGAGCAGGCGTCAGGACCGGTAATGGCGCACAAGCCACCGGCCCGGACAGACAAAAGTCCTGCGGTTGGATCAACCCGCCCTGCTGCAAAATCAGCGCTCGCTGAATGGCGTTGTCCAGCTCGCGCACATTGCCCGGCCAGGGATAACCGATCAGGCACGCCTGCGCCTCAGGCGAAAGCCTGGCGGCGGTATGCTTCATTTTACTGACGTGCCGGGCCAGCAGGCGCTCGGCCAGCGGCAGAATGTCGGCAGTGCGTTCGCGCAGCGGGCGCCAGGCCAGCGGGAAGACCGACAAGCGATAATAGAGGTCCTCACGAAAACGCCCCGCCGCCACTTCCGCCGCCAGGTCGCGGTTGGTGGTCGCCACCACACGAATGTCCAGGGCAATCGGCTTGCGCGCACCCACGCGCTCAACCTCGCGCTCCTGCAACACGCGCAGCAGCTTGGCCTGCAAGCCCAGGGGCATCTCGGAAATTTCGTCGAGCAGCAGGGTCCCGCCGTCGGCCTGCTCGAACTTGCCGACCTGAGCGGCAATCGCCCCGGTGAACGCACCTTTCTCATGCCCGAACAGCGTCGCCTCGAGCATGTTGTCCGGGATCGCCGCACAGTTGATCGCAATGAACGGCTGCTGGCCGCGTCGCGAGTGCTGATGAATGTAACGCGCCAGCACTTCCTTGCCGGTGCCGGACTCGCCCGAGATCAGCACCGTCGAATCACTGCGTGCCACCCGCACCGCGAGCGCCAACAACTGTGCGCTGGCCGGCTCGAACGCCACCGGCCCTTCGTCCTCTGCACCGCCCAGGCTGCCCAGGGCATGCCGCGCCACCAGGTCGAGCAACGCCTTGGGCTCGAACGGTTTGACCAGATAGTCCGCAGCGCCCTGGCGCATCGCATCCACCGCGCGCTCCACGGCGCCATGGGCGGTCATCAGCAGCACCGGCAGGTGCGGGTAACGAACCCGCAGTGCGCCCAACAACTGGTGGCCGTCCATGCCCGGCATGTTGACGTCACTGATCACCAGATTGAAGGACTCGCCAGCCGCCACACTCAGTGCCTCTTCGGCCGAACCCACGGCGCGATAGTCGTGACCGGCCAGCAGCAGCGTATCGGCCAGTGCCTCGCGTAGCGCGCGGTCATCCTCGACCAGCAGAACCTTGATTGTCATTGACCTCACTCCAGTCCTTGAGCGCTGGAAAACAACGGCAGGTCGACCCGTGCACAGGTGCCGCGACCCGGCCGCGAGCGCAGCTGCAATTGTCCCTGATGAGCCCGCGCCACGGCCTTGACCACGGTCAGGCCCAAGCCGGTGCCGGTGGCCTTGGTGGTAAAAAACGGCTCCCCCAGGCGCTCAAGCACCGAGGCATCGATCCCTTCGCCGTTGTCACTGACGCACAGCCGCAGGGTATTGCCACGGCGATAGGCATGCACTTTCAAGCGCACATCGCCAGCGCTGGCCTGAATGGCGTTTTCAAGCAGGTTCAGCAGTGCGCCAACCAGCGTGTCGCGATTGCACAGCAACTCGCCGGCATGGGTGTCGCACTGCCAACGGATCGGCAAGCCCTGGACGTGAGTCTGGGCCGCCGCCTGCAGCGATTGCATCAGCGCCTTGGGGGTCACGCGATCCGTCAGCGGCAACTCGCCGCGGGCAAACACCAGCATGTCACGCACCTGGTGCTCCAGCTCGTGCAAGCGCTCTTTCAAACGGCCGGCAAAGCGCTGCTGGGTCGCCACCGGCAACGCCTGCTCGGCCAGATGGCTGGCATAGAGCAAGGCCGCCGACAGCGGCGTGCGGATTTGATGGGCCAGCGAGGCGACCATGCGCCCCAGGGATGACAAGCGCTCATGACGCGCCAGTTGACCTTGCAGATGACGGGTTTCGGTCAGGTCGTTGAGCAGCACCAACTGGCCCGGCTCGGCATCCAGAGAACGGGTGGCGATCGACAGGCGTCGACCGTCCTTCAAGGAGACTTCATGACCGTCGTCGTCACGGGGGGCGAAACTGCGCGCAATCACCTGGCGCCACAACTCGCCTTCGAGGGGCAGACCGAGCAATTCCTCGGCGGCCGGGTTGGCTTCGCGCACGATGCCCTGAGCATCGATGACGATGACACCGCCAGGCAACAGATCAAGGAGGTTTTGCAGGCGGTTGGCCAAGCGTTCTTTTTCGGCCAGCTCCTGCATCCGCTGGGCACTGACCACCGCCAGCTCACCCTTGAGTTCGGTGACCCGGGCTTCCAGCATGCTGTAGGAGTCGGTGAGTTGGCTCGACATCTGATTGAACAGCGCGAACGCCTGCTCAAGACCAAGCCGGCTTGCCTGCTCTACGCAGGGCGTGTCGGGGACTGGAGACATCTGGGCGGCGTGGGGCATCGTGCTCTCTCGCTTGGCTGACCGTCAGTTAAACGGAACGTTGCGAGGGATGTAGCAATACCCGTGCCTAAAAAAAACTGCCCATTATTCAATGAGTTGAAAAACAGGCGTCAATCCTCCGCCTGTTCTTCTCCATCACGACGGCTCATGCCGTACTTGCGCATCTTTTCCACCAGGGTGGTGCGGCGAATGCGCAGGCGCTCGGCCGCGCGCGCGACAATCCCGTTGGCATCATCCAGTGCCTGCTGGATCAGCCCTTGCTCCAGGCCACCCAGGTAATCCTTCAGGTCCAGGCCTTCGGGCGGCAACAGGGCGTTGGCCGTGAAGTCCGGGGTATGCCCGTTGATGGCCACCCTCTCTTCCAGATCGCTGCGCAGGTTGTCGACCATTTGCTCGTCTTCGTCATCGACGTAGCGAAACTTCTTCGGCAACTCGACCACGCCGATCACCCCGTACGGGTGCATGATCGCCATGCGCTCCACCAGGTTGGCCAGCTCGCGGACGTTGCCCGGCCAGCCGTGGCGGCACAGCGACATGATCGCCGCCGAGTTGAAACGAATGGAACCGCGCTTCTCGTGCTCCATGCGCGAGATCAACTCGTTCATCAGCAACGGGATGTCCTCGACCCGCTCGCGCAGGGGCGCCATTTCGATGGGGAATACGTTCAAGCGGTAATACAGGTCTTCGCGGAAGCTGCCGACCTCGATCATGCTTTCCAGGTTCTTGTGGGTCGCGGCAATGATCCGCACATCGACGCTCTGGGTCTTGTTGCTGCCCACGCGCTCGAAGGTACGCTCCTGCAACACCCGCAGCAGCTTGACCTGCATCGGCAACGGCATGTCGCCGATTTCGTCGAGGAACAGGGTGCCACCGTTGGCCAGCTCAAAACGCCCGGCACGGCTGGTGATCGCCCCGGTAAAGGCGCCCTTCTCGTGGCCGAACAGTTCGCTTTCCAGCAACTCGGCCGGGATCGCCCCGCAGTTGACCGGCACGAACGGCGCGTCGCGGCGCTTGGAGTGATAGTGCAGGTTGCGCGCCACCACTTCCTTGCCCGTGCCGGACTCACCGAGGATCAGCACGCTGGCATCGGTGTCGGCAACTTGCTGCATCATCTGGCGGACGTGTTGAATCGCCCGGCTGGTGCCGACAAGGCTGCGGAAAAGATTGGGTTCACGATGACGACCGCGCTCACGGGCCTGGTCGTACATCTCGCGATAGACCTGGGCACGGTGCAGGGAGTCGAGCAACTTGCTGTAGCTGGGCGGCAGTTCCAGGGTGGAAAGCACCCGGCGGCGCTGTTCATCAGGCAGGTCAACGGAAGAATTATCGCCCATTAACAACACCGGAAGGAACTCATCCCAGGTAGCGAGTGTCTTTAACAGACTCGACAACGTACCAGGAGCACTTACCGTCCCGATGAGGACACAGATGACTTCACGACTGGATGACAACGAACCGACAGCCTGCTGCCAATCATGGCTACCACAGGGTAAATTTTCTTCACCGAGAAAATTTAAAATCACCGCCAGGTCGCGGCGGCGGACGCTATCGTCATCAATCAGCAGAATCTTGG
The DNA here is from genome assembly GCF_900187535.1 of Pseudomonas sp. Irchel s3a18. NCBI lineage: Bacteria > Pseudomonadati > Pseudomonadota > Gammaproteobacteria > Pseudomonadales > Pseudomonadaceae > Pseudomonas > Pseudomonas sp. Irchel s3a18. The sequence continues at coordinate 81,960 of NZ_FYDV01000007.1, forward strand.
TTTCACGCCACATGCAATAGCAACTTCCCTGGTCAACTCATATGCCCGAACAAAGAGGGCAATCTAGACGCCTGCCGGCACATTAAGCCTGATAGACGCCTGAAAACTCGAATCAGCCACTAGTTAAGTCAAAAAACCGTGCATAGTCAAATTTATGGCGCACTAAAATCGGATTAACTGAACCGTTAACCGAACAGGTGGTAAACCTTTGCCGCTTTTTGCGCCTGATTGATCTGCGACATCTCGTCGACGATTGCCTGGCGTTCGCCTGTCGTCACTTCCAGCAGCTGTCGATAAACCGCCAACAGACTCTCCAGTTTTTCGCGCAAGGCACCTTCATCCGTCGACGCCTCGCTCAGTACCTCATCGATACAGGTGCGGCACGTCTCATCCAGTTTGCCGATGGCATCCCAGTTGCGCTCGAGCAACGCACCGATCAAGGCCTCGCGGGTGTCGTCAATCCGTTGCAGTGCATGGCTCATGACATGTTCCTCAGGCCGAACGGCCTATTCTGCCGCAATAGCATCCCAACCACTCTTGACCGTGATCAGCAAACGCGTCACTTCGTCCATGATTTCGACGTCGTTCTGCAGATTGGCTTCCATCAGCCGGTTGGTCATGTACACATACAGGCTTTCGAGCTGCTGCACATAATCCGGAATATCACTTTTCTCGGCGTCCAGACCATCACGCAAGCCGATAATGATATCGATCGCCTTGCCGAGCATCAGGCCCTTCTCCGCGATGTCGCCACGCGCCAGCGCGCCCTTGGCCTGAGCAATGCGGTCCAGCCCGCCTTCCATCAGCATCTGCACCAGGCGATGAGGGCTGGCTTCAGAGATCTGGGCATGGGAATTGACCTTCTGATATTGGCGAAGGGCTCTCATGGGATTCATGTTTCTACCTCGTGACAGGCGACCACTATAAAGTCGGGTTCTGGTCTTTGTTTCGACTGTGCCGCAAAAAACTTTAGGGTCGACGGACTGCTCAAGAAAAAACCCGGGCGCCTCGCAAGGTCAGCCCGGGCTGCTTAGCCTTGGAACGGATCAGCTGTCCTTGGGATTGTTCAGCGCGTTGAGCGTGGTCATGATGCTGTCGCTCTGTGCACGCAACTTGGCTACCAGGGAGTCCATGGCGGTGTACTTGGACGTGAGGCTGGTTTGCAGAAGCGTCATGCGTTCATCCAGCTTGTCTTGCTGCTTTTTCAGATCATTCAGGCTTTCGCTCAGAGACTTCGAACGCTCGGCCAGCGTCCCGGTGCTTGCCTTGGCGTAATCGTCCGTCACGGCGGTCATGCGCGCGATCAGGCCGTCCTTGCCAGTGAAGATACTGGTGATGTCCGCCGCATTGGTGGTCATCGCCTTGTCCCACTTCTTGTCATCGAGGGTCAACAGCCCTGTCGTCGAGTCAGTACTGATGCCGAACTGCGCCAGGGACTTATAGGTACCCGTGCCTGACAGCGCGTTCAGCTCACTACGAATCGAGTTGACCAAGGTGCGCATTGACGCATCACCAGTCATGGCACCCGCAATCGGATTGCCATCCGCCCCCATGGTGACCTTGGTCTCGGTATTGATCGCTTTCATCAGCGCGTTGTAGGTGTCGACAAAACCCTTGACCCCGGATTTGAGCGCCGAGTTGCTGGTGGTCACGGAAATGGTGGTCGGGGTTGGCTTGGGCGCACCGGCCGCCGTCGGCGAAACCGACAGCAACTTGATGCTGACACCACTGACCGCTTCAGCAATGGTGTTGCTCTTGGACTCCATCGCGATGCCGTCGATGGTGTACTTGGCATTCTGTGGCACGTCGATCACGGTCGCACCGGTGTCGAGGCCAGAGTTGCCGGACAATGTCAGGTCCGAGCCAACGCCCATGGTGGTCGAGGTCAACACCAGCCGTGAACCTGTAGAGTCGGTGAGGATGTTGGCACTCAGGCCAGAGGTGGAAAACTGCGTGTTGATCGAGTCACGCACCTGCTGCAAGGTCGCCCCGGCCGGCACACTCAAATCATAGTTCTTGCCCGACTGTGAAATCGTCAAGGTGGTCGGCGTCGTGCCACTGTTGACCACCGTCGAGGCACCACCGGCATAGGTTTGGGTCGACAGTTTGGAGGCGCTGGCCAACTGCCCGACCACCAGCGCAAAACTGCCGTTGGCGGCGCCATTGCCCGCGGTCATGGTGGCGACCTTCTCGTCCGAGGAGGACGTGACCAGGCCACGGAAACTGTTGTCCGTGCCCATGGTGGTCAGGGCGCCACGGAAAGCATCCAGCGCCGCCTGAATCTTGCCGATCGACGACAGCGAGGTGGTTGCTTTCAGCGTCTGGGTGTTGATCTGTGCTTGCTTGGGCGCCTTTTCCGCGTCCACCAAGGACTTCACGATCGCCTGGGTATCGATGTTCGAACCAATACCGCTAACCGTTGTACCCGCCATCGTCTATCTCCTTGTTCAGTGGCTGCCGCTTTCTTGACGACGTGCGCCGCAAGCGCAGGCAGCAACAAAATTCATGCCAGCTCAGACCTTGTCGTCAAACAGCAGGCTGCTGGCGTCCGTCAGGCTTTGCGCCAGTTTCAATGCGGTTTCCGAAGGGATCTGGCGGATCACGTCACCACTGTCGGTGGCGATGACCTTGACCACGACCCGGCCGGTGGAATCATCAATGGAAAAGTCCAGTTTGCGCTGGGCCGCTTGTACGAATTCTCGAATATCGGTGACTGCTTTTTCCAGCTCATCGCGCTTGGGTTCCGAGAGCTTCGACACCCCGGCTTCAGCCTTCGACTTATCAACAGGCGCTGCGGCCAACGGCGTTGCACCTTGTGTGGCCACGGCTGCTGGATAAGCCAGGTTCAACTTCACGCTCATGTCCATGCCTGATCTCCTCTTCACGAAAATGACGAAAGGGCACGTAAACGCGCCCTTCCGTCAGTCACCCAGTGTCGCTATTACTGAAGCAGCTTCAGTACAGCGGATGGCAGTTGGTTCGCTTGCGACAGGATCGCGGTCGAAGCCGATTGCAGGGTTTGTTGCTTGGTCAGCTCTGCAGTTTCAGCAGCGAAGTCTACGTCTTGCACGGTGGAACGAGCAGCGGTGGAGTTCTTCTGGATGTTCTGCAGGTTGTCGGCAGTGGTGGTCAGACGGTTTTGGGTAGCACCCAGACCCGAACGAACGCCGTCGATGGTGCCGATAGCCTTGTCGATCACAGCCAGCGCGTTTTGTGCGTTGGTGATGTCGGTAACGTCGGTCTCGGAGATGGTTTTCTTGGTCGACGAGATAGTCGCGGCACCAAACACGTCGGATACGCCAGTACCGGTATCGCTCAGGGAGTAGCCTTTGGCCGAATCCAGGGAAACCTGACCATTGACAATCAGATCAGTACCACCCAAGGCCGCTGCAGTTGCGAAACTACCAGCGCCGTCTTTTGCGCCAACCAGGATGTTCGCTTGAGCGTTGGCGTCAGCGCCCGAGAACACCAGGTTTTCGCCCGAATCGGACTTGACTGTCAGATTCGAAGTCGCTTCGTCGTAGTTAACGCTGATGCCCAGCTTGGCAGAGTTGGACTTCAACTGGTCAGCCAGGCTGGCCAGATCGGTTACACCGACAAAGTCAACTGCGCCGCTGGTACCAACAGCCAGCTTGAAGTTTGACGGGGTAGCAGCACCCACTTCCAGTTTCACTTCGGTGCTGGCGGTAGCGGTCAAGCCACCAATCGAACCATTCAACTTGCTGGCGATTTCTTGTGCGGAAGCTTTGGCGCCATAGGTGATGGTGTTGGATTGACCGTTGCCGGTAACAGTGATATCACCGCCCGCCAGGCCTCCTGCACTTGGCGCGATGGTGCCACTTTTGATTTGCTGCGAACCGATGTTGCTGGCCGCTACGTTTTCCAGGCTCAGGTTGATGGTTTCGTTGGCGTTGGCGCCGACCTGGATAGCCTTGGTGCCGTAGGAGCCGTCCAGCAGCTTCTGGCCACCGAAGGTGGTGGTCTGGGAGATACGGGTCAGTTCGGAAGTCAGTGCCTGGTATTCGTCGTTGTTCGACTTACGGTCGTCAGCGCTCAGGGAACCGGTAGCCGAGGATAGGGCCAGGGTACGCATTTTCTGCAGGATGTCGGTCGAAGCCTGCATCGCGCCTTCAGCGGTCTGAGCGATGGAGATGCCGTCGTTCACGTTCTTGACCGCTTGGCCCAGGCCGTTGATCTGGCTGGTCAGGCGGTTGGCAATTTGCAGGCCGGCAGCGTCGTCTTTAGCGCTGTTGATACGCAGGCCGGAAGACAGGCGCTGCATGGAAGTGGCCAGGGCGCCGCCCGCTTTGTTCAGGTTGCCCTGAGTAGTGATCGACGCAATGTTAGTGTTTACGGTTAAAGCCATGACGAAATCCTCGTTGGATGGATACTGCGGCTTCCGGCCCTGGCAACCGCCGGGTGTGGCCTAGAGAACCTTCGTAATAGTTATCGTCGTGAACACACTTTGCTTGAGCGGTTTTTTTGAATTTTTTAGTGGCATGGTGCCAGCCCTTTGTTTTCAAGGGCTGGCAGCCAGAAACCCGGCGTCAATAAAACGAAAAACGCCCGGGAATGTGCATTCCCGGGCGTTCTGTTCAGCGCTGTAACCGCTCTGGATCAAGGGCGATAGAGAATCGCCGAGCCCCACGACAGGCCAACGCCGAAGCCGCTGATGGCCACGCGCCTCCAAGCGGAGCCGAACACGTGGTTCTGCAGCAGCAGCGGAATGCTCGAGGACACGGTGTTGCCGGTCTCCAGCATGTCCTTGAGGAATTTCTCCGGCTCGCCTTCTTCAAAGCGGCGTGCCACGGCATCGACGATGGCCGCACTGCCCTGGTGAATGCAGAACGCATCAATGTCGCTGGCCTGCAGGTCCGACTCATCGAGCAGCGCATGCAAATGCGCCGGCACTTTGAGCAAGGCAAAGTTGAACACCTGACGACCGTTCATGAAGAACACGCCATCGCTGACCTTCAGGTGCGGCGCACCGGAACCGTCGGTGCCGAACTTGGCCTTGCCCAGGCGCCAGGTCGGGTCTTCGCCCATCCAGGTGACCGTCGCCGCATCACCAAACAGCATGGTGGTGTTGCGGTCTTCCGGGTCAACGATCTTCGAATACGGATCGGCGGTGATCAGCAGGCCGTTTTTCAGCCCCGCCGCTTCCATGAAGCCTTTGAGCGCATAGATGCCGTAGACGTAACCGGAGCAGCCCAGGGAAATATCGAAGGCCGCCACGTGGGTCGGCAGGCCCAGCTTGTCCTGGACGATGGCGGCGGTGTGCGGCAAGCCTTCTTCGTCACCGTTCTGGGTGACGACGATCAGCGCATCAATGGACTCGCGCTTGAGACCGGGGTTGGCTGCGAACAAGGCATTGACTGCCTCGACACACAGGTCGGAGGTTTCCTGCTCGTCACCCTTGCGCGGCAAAAAGGCCGAACCGATCTTGCCGAGAATGAAGGTTTCATCCTTGTCGAACTTTGCACCCTGGGCGTAGTTGTCAACCCCGGCTGCCGGAACGTAACTCGCTATACTTTTTATGCCAATCATTATGGCTTCCCAATAATAAACAGCTGAAAATCACCACTCGCACGCTCGAGGGTGTCGACAGTCAGGGGGCTGCACCACCCCGAACCGGAGGCAATGGCGGGCGTCGATGACGACATTGAACAGGCCCGCAACCTTCACCGCCCGCAGACAGGATACAGTGAAGATGCGCGTTTTGACCCACGGGTCACTCGGCGGCTGATGCTTTCTGTCTTTTTGTGAGTAAAATCAGCTGAAAAGCTGACCCAGTGGTCGATAAAAACCCGAAAAACCCTCAAAAAAAAGACCGGCCCCCACCACGGGAGCCGGCCTCGCGAACCCAGCGTTCGGTCAGAGCTTGTTGAACAACCCCAGCTGGGAGATCTTCGAGAATGCCAACTGCGCCGCCTGCAACATGGTTTGTTGCAAGGTCAGGCGGGTCAGCACCTCAGCCGGGTCGGCCTCCCTGATGCCCGACTGGGTCGAGGTATTGATCAGGCCCGCGCTCTGGTTCTGGTCACTTTGCATGTCCATGACATTGCCCCGCGCACCGATGGCCCCACGAGTCAGGTCGACCTGGCTCTTGGCATTGCCCAGGTTGGCAATGGTCGAGGCCACCGTGCTGTCAAAGCTTCGCTGTGCAGCCGCGTCACCCTGGACCGGTGTTTCAAGCGCCTGGCGAAACTGGCTCAGGGTATCCAGCACGTTCTGGGTCTGGTGGGTATTGACCGAGATGTTGAACTGGTCGTCCGCCACCGGCGTACCACTCACGCTGAAGCTCACTCCCGCCGCCGTCGCCACACCGCCTGCAACCGAGCCCGTGGACACCGGTTGACTGTCGCTGGTCAACGGACTTGCATACAGCTCAAAGGTGGTGGCGCTGGTGAACTTGAGCACCGCCCCACCCTCCGGGAAGAAACCGGCATAGTCGGACGGATTGCTGACCGACGTCTGGGTGACCAGGGCGGTCGACGAATTACCCGGGCTGCGGGAGCTGACAAAACTGTCGGGCTTGGCCGACAGCTGGAAGCTGTGACCGGCGATCGCGGCATCTTCGCCGGCCCCGATATCCGAGTCCTGAAAGGTCACGTCCAGGGCGAAGGTCATGCCCCGGAAGGTCACATCGGAACCGCCCTTGGCCTTGGGATCGAAGGTGCCGCCCTCACTCGCCTCGGCCGTGACGTCATTGCCGGCCGCGTCCGTGATCTTGAACTGGGTGCTGCTCACAAACGACAAGCTGTAAGGCTCGCCACCGCGAAACTTCGAATTGAACTCTGGACTGGAACTCACCAGCCCCGGTGACAGGGCTACACGCCCGTCATCGACCGCCGGAGCCGTCAGGGTGGTCGCCGTGCGACTGGAGTTGATCGCTTGCTGGAACACGCTCCAGCCAGAATCATTGAGCCCCAGGGACAGGGAGTCGCCGATCTTCAGCTCCAGCTGGCTCTGATCACCGTTGTAACTGTAGGTGCCATCGGCATTGCGCGAGAAGGGGGCCACGTCGTTGCTGGCGCCGGAAAACAGGTAGTTTCCGGCCGCGTCCTTGCTGTTCATCAGGCTCAACAGCTGCTCTTCAGCCTGACCGACTTCAGCGGCAATGGACATGCGGTCGTCATCGTTCAGCGAAATGCTACCGGCGCGCACGGCCAGTTCACTGACTTTCTGCAGCACGGTATTGATGCTGTCCAGAACACTTTCTTCTTGCGCCTGGGCGGTCTTCAGCGCCGTGATGTTGGTGTTGTACTGACCCAGCAATGCACTTTGCTGTTCCAGTTGCAGCAAGCGCGCCGCGCCCACCGGGTCATCCCCGGCGGTTTCGAGCTTGATGCCACTGCTGGCCTGCTCGGCCGTCTTGAGCAGGTTGTTCAAGTTGCGCTGATAGCTGGCCGCCGTGTTCTGGTAAAACTGTGCAGTCGAAATACGCATGGTCTACGGCTCCTTATAGACTGTTGATCAGCGTGGCGAAGGTTTCCTGGGCAGCCTTGATGATCTGCGAGGAAGCGCTGTAATACTGCTGATATTTGACCAGGTTGCCCGATTCCTCATCGAGCTGAACGCCGGACAGGGAATCGCGCGCCGCGGCGGCCTGTTGCAGGATCGCGTTGTTGGCGGTGCCGTCCATCTGGCCCTGCTTGGACTTGGCCCCCACCCCGGCCACCAGGCCGCCATAGGCGTCGGTGAAACTGACTCCCGGGCTGGTCGCGCTCGCCCCCACCGTGCCCTTCGACTGCAGCCCGAGCAATGCCTGGGCATTACGGTTGTCATTGCTGCCGGCGGCCGTCATCGAGACATTGAAGCTGTCGCCCTTGCTCGGCGTACCGTTGACGGTCATTTCGAAATTGAAGTTCTGGCTGGCCCCGGCCGAGTCGGTGTACGGCACCTGGATGCTCAGCTGGTTTTCCTGGCCGGGCACGATGCTGCCCGTGCCGAGGGTATTGCCCTGGGCATCCAGCACTTGGTAATCACTGCCCGAGGTCATCAGCACGCGCACCGGCATCGCGGTCTTCACCGCATTCTGCAGATCCAGCGCCTGAGTCGGGTTGTAGATATCCACGCTGGTGGTCAGCGTCGGCTGGCCGACGGCACCCGTGCCCTTGTTGCCCTGAGCCAGGGTCGAGGTCAGCGGGGCGGAGGTTGCCAGGCGCTTGATGTCGGTCATCACCGTCGACAGATCACCGGCACCACTACGGGTCGGGGTGATCTTGAAGCTGTCACCCGGGCTCATGCCGGCGGCACTGTTCAGGCTCAGGGAGAAGCCGTCGATCACCGGCGCCGGGCTGGCGCCCAGGGTGAAGGTGCCCATGTCGGTGTTGTCCGACAGGCGCTTGACGCTATAGCCGGTGGCGCTGGTAAAGGTCACCTGGTAATCGCTGGCGCTGAGCCGGCTGCTGTCGGCAATCGTCACGTTCAGGTTGCCGGACGCCGGGTTGTTGTTACCGCTGGCGATACTGCGCTGACTGATCGCCAGCGCACTGTTGATGTTGCTGAACAGCGCCGCCCCGAACTCACCGTTCTGGTCCAGGCCCTGCCCCAATTGCTTGTTCACCTGGTCAGAGACGACCATGGCGATACGCCCCAGCTCGTTGGTGGCCGGTGCCAGGACGTCATCACGGTAACGCAGCAGGCCGCCCATCTCGCCACCGGTCACGGCGGAGGTGATATCCAGCGTCGAGGAACCGCGATTGATGATGATCGAGCTGCGGCTCGGATCGTTCTTGTCGGTCTGCACCTGCAGCGAGTTGGCGGTGTTGCCCATCACCAGCGGCTGGCCACCCTTGAGGTAGATATCCAGGCTGCCTTCACGCTCGACGACCTGCGTGCCCACCAATTCGGACAGCTGGCGAACGGTCTCGTTGCGCTTGTCCATCAGGTCGTTGGGCATGCCGCCCGAACCGCTGACCTCGCTGATTTTCTGATTGTAGGCCGCCACGGTCGCGGCCAGCTTATTGACCTGGTCCGCCATCGAACCCAGCTGGCTGTTGATGTAGGTGTTCTGCTGCGAGAGCTGCTCGGACATCGAGTTGAAGCGGCTGCTCAGGCTCTGGGCGTTGGTCAGCAACGCCTGGCGCGCGGCGGCGTCGTTCGGAGTCGAAGACAGCGTTTGCAACGACGAGAAGAACGACTGCATCACCTTGGTGATGCCGGTGCCGCTGTCGGACAACAACTTGTCGACCTGGCTGACCTGGCTCAGGTACGCCTGGGCATCACTGTTGAGCGACGTGGTCAGTTGCAGTTGCTTGTCCAGGTAGGAGTTGTAGACCCGACGCACATCAGCCAGCGTGGTGCCACTGCCAATGAAGACGTTGCCGAACTGGTTGGATGCCTTGCTGTTCTGCACGGTCTGCTGGCGCGAGTAACCGGCGGTGTCGGCGTTGGCAATGTTATTACCGGTCGTCATCAATCCAGACTGGCTGCTTGACAGACCCGACATCCCGATATTGAGCAAACTCATGATTCAGACCTTATAAATTCGTGGAAGAGCCAGCCGCAGCGTAGTGCTCGTAGTTCTTCATTTGTTTGGCAATCTGCGAAATCTTGCTGGCGTAGTTCGGGTCGGTGGCATACCCGGCCTTTTGCAACTCGCGTACAAACTGTTCCGGCTTATCGGCCGACTTCAGCACTTCTTGATAGCGATTGTTGTTCTGCAACAAGCTCACCAGGTCATGGAAGCTGTCCTGGTAGGAGGTGTAGGAGCGGAACTCGGCGGTCTCCTTGACCATCTCGCCATTCCTGAACTCACTGGTGATCGCGCGGGCCTGCGCACCCTGCCAACTGCTGCCGGTCTTGATGCCGAACAGGTTGTGGCTGCTGGTGCCGTCCTGCTGGCGCATGACCGATTTGCCGTAGCCGGTTTCCAGCGCCGCCTGAGCCACCAGGTACAGTGGATCGACGCCGATGCGGTCAGCGGCCTGGCGTGCCATCGGCAACATGGTGGCCACGAACTCGTCAGGTGAACTGAAGGATTTTTTCGCCGGTGCCAGCGGCGGCTGCGCCATGGCGCGGCCATAAACCTGCAAGCGACCGCGCTCCGCGGAATAGCTTTGCGCTGGCTGCCAATCCCCTTTGACCAGCGCATTGCCGGTGGTGGTAGCGCGATTAGGCAGCGCGGTATGGGCAGTGGTAGCGGCCGTCCCCGTGGCCGATGGCACCAGCCCCGCCAACAGGCGATCGGCCAGTTTGGGCGGCAAGGCCAGGCGGCGCTGGTTGAGCAACGCCATGTCATTCCCGTGGGCACCCTCGCCCGCACCTTGCGGCGGGCTGACCGAGCGCGAAGCCCACAGCGGACGCTGGCCATTGAGCCGGGACAGTGGCCCGTTGGTCGCTGTGGTGCCGGCGGCGATCGGTGTCTGCACGGCCGCTTTCGCGGCTTCCTGCTTGGCGGCGGACAAGGCCGCCGCCTCACCCGGTGCCAGCGCCTTGTTCTTCGACATCTGCCGCACCAGTACGTCGGCCAGGCCAATACCACCGCCCTCACGAGACATGGAAACCGCCAGTTGCTGGTCGTACATTTCCTGGTATTGCTTGGCCGCTGGCGTGTTCAGCGGATTGTCCTGACCCAGGGCATCGGTGGCCGAGCGCATTGACTTGAGCATTTCGTTGAGGAACAACGACTCGAACTCCTGCGCCACCTTGCGCATGTTGCCTTCGCTGTTCTTGTCGCCGACCTTGAGCTGGTTAAGCCGGTTGAGGTCCGAGTAGGAACCCGAATCGCTGCTGCTGACCAGGCCGCTCTTGTGAATATCCATGCCCGCTACCTCAAATCACGATCAGGTCGGCTTGCAAGGCGCCGGCCTGCTTCAAGGCTTCGAGGATCGCCATCAAGTCACCCGGTGCCGCCCCCACCTGGTTCACCGCCCGCACGATCTCGTCCAGCGTGGTACCCGGGCCGAACTTGAACATCGGCTTGGCTTCCTGCTGGGCGTCGACTCGCGAACGTGGCACGACCGCCGTCTGGCCATTGGAGAACGCGCCGGGCTGGCTGACGATCGGGTCTTCGGTGATGGTCACGGTCAGGCTGCCGTGGGTCACGGCGGCCGGCGAGACCTTGACGTTCTGGCCGATCACGATGGTCCCGGTACGCGAATTGATGATGACCTTGGCCACCGCCTGGCCCGGATCGACTTCAAGATTTTCCAGGATCGACAGGTAGTCGACGCGCTGGCTCGGATCGAGTGGCGCGGTGACGCGAATCGAACCGCCATCGATGGCCTGGGCAACGCCAGGGCCAAGCATGTCGTTGATCTTGTCGACGATGCGCTTGGCGGTGGTGAAGTCCGAGCGGTTGAGGTTCAGGGTCAGGCTATTGCCCTGGTTGAAGCCACTGGGCACTGCTCGCTCCACCGAGGCACCGCCGGGAATACGACCGGCCGACGGAACGTTGACGGTGATCTTCGAGCCATCACGCCCCTCGGCATCAAAACCGCCCACCACCAGGTTGCCCTGGGCGACCGCATAGACGTTGCCGTCGATCCCCTTGAGCGGTGTCAGCAACAAGGTGCCACCACGCAGGCTCTTGGAGTTGCCGATCGACGAGACTGTGATGTCGACCTGCTGACCCGGCTTGGCGAAGGGTGGCAGGTCGGCACTGATCGACACCGCCGCGACGTTCTTCAACTGCACGTTCCCCGAGCCCGGCGGCACCTTGATGCCGAACTGCGACAGCATGTTGTTGAAGGTCTGCAGGGTGAACGGGGTCTGCGTGGTCTGGTCGCCCGTGCCGTTGAGCCCGACCACCAGGCCATAGCCGATCAACTGGTTGGAACGCACGCCCGAAATACTGGCGATGTCCTTCAACCGCTCGGCCTGGACGCCGAGGGAAGTGGACAGCAACAACGCGGCCGCCATCAGGTGCTTGAAGTTCAGCATGGAAATAGTCATCACCTAGAAAGGGAACAGCGGGCTTAAGAAGAAACGGTCGAACCAGCCTGGCTGACTCGCATCGGCAAACGAGCCGGTACCCGAATAGGTGATGCGCGCATCGGCGATACGGGTCGAGGGCACGGTGTTGTCGGTGGCGATATCGTCTGCCCGCACCAGGCCGGCAATACGCACCAGTTCGTCGCCCGTGTTGAGGGTCATCCACTTCTCGCCGCGCACGGAGATGATGCCGTTGGGCAGGACGTCCGCCACCGTCACGGTGATCGAACCGGTCAGGCTGTTGCCCTGCCCCGCCTTGCTGTCACCCTTGGTCGCGCGCTCACCGCTGTAGCCGGCCTCCAGGCTCAGGTCGCCACTGCCAAACGGGTTGTTGGTGTTGGGCACGCTGCCGAACAACGAGGTCAGGCCGATGTCGGCCTTGCTGGTCTTGCCCACCTGGGAGTTGGCGTTTTTGCTGGCCTGGGTTTTTTCGTTCAGGGTGATGGTGATGATGTCACCGACCCGGAACGCCTTGCGGTCGCTGTACAGATTCTGCTCGAACCCGGCCTGATAGATCGAGCCGTTGTTGGCCGCTGCCGGCAGTGGCGTGCGCGGCAACACCGGTGCGTAGTAAGGGTCATTGGGTTTCGGCGTCGGCCCGACGCAGCCCGCCAGCACGGCGATCCCACTCAGTGCGAGAACAGATACAAAGCGATTCATGACCCTAACCTCACGGTGTTGCAGGCGGCCTCACGCCGCCCCATAGACTGGATTACAGATTCTGCGTTACGAACGAGAGCATCTGGTCGGCGGTGGAGATCACTTTGGAGTTCATCTCGTAGGCGCGCTGGGTGGTGATCATGTTGACCATCTCCTCGACCGTGCTGACGTTGGAGGTTTCCAGGGTGTTCTGCAGCGTGGTACCGAAACCGTTCAGGCCCGGGGTGCCGACCTGCGGCGCACCGCTGGCGGCGGTTTCCAGGAACAGGTTGTTGCCCGTTGCCTGCAAGCCGGCCGGGTTGATGAAGTCGGCGGTTTGCAGGTTGCCGATCACCTGGGCCGCCGGGTTGCCGGCGATGGTGATCGAAACGGTGCCGTCACGGCCCACGGTGAAGGTCTGGGCTTCGTTGGGGATAACGATGGCCGGTTCCAGAGCAAACCCGGCGGAGGTCACGATCTGGCCATTGGAGTCCAGGTGGAAGGTACCGTCGCGGGTGTAGGACGTGGTGCCATCCGGTTGCAGGATCTGGAAGAAACCACGGCCGTCGATGGCCATGTCCAGCGGCTGCTCGGTGGTCTGCAGGCTACCGGCGCTGAAGTTCTTCTGGGTGCCGACGATGCGCACACCGGTACCCAGTTGCAGGCCCGACGGCAGTTCGCTGTCCTGGGTCGACTGGGCGCCAGGCTGACGCTTTATCTGGTACAGCAAGTCCTGGAACTCGGCACGGTCACGCTTGAAACCCGTGGTCGAGACGTTTGCCAGGTTGTTGGAAATAGTCGTCAGGTTAGTGTCCTGGGCGGACAGGCCTGTCTTGGCAACCCATAGAGCCGGAAGCATTCGATTCTCCTCGTGCGCCTGTTTTACGGCGCGACGTTCTGATAATTAGCTGATCTGCAAGACCCGAGCCATGGCCTGGTCGTCTTCTTTGGCGGTGTTCATCATCTTGATGTGCAGCTCGAACTGCTTGGCCAGCGCCAGCACCGACGTCATCTCTTCCACCGCGTTGACGTTGCTCGACTCAAGGAACCCCGACACCAGTTGCACGTTGGCATCGGCCGGCGCCGGCTGGCCGTCCTTGGTGTGGATCGAACCGTCCAGGCCCTTGGTCATGTTCTTCAGGTCAGGGTTGACCAACTTGATGCGGTCGACTTCAGCCATCACGCTCGGGCCTTCGCCCAGGGCACGGATGCTGATGGTGCCGTCCTGGCCGACTTCGATTTTCTGCTCGGGCGGCACGGCGATCGGCCCGCCATTGCCCATGACCGGCATGCCGTTGCCGGCGCGCAACACGCCCAGGGCATCGACATTCAGGCTGCCGGTGCGCACATAGCTTTCACCGCCATCGGGGTTCTGCACGGCAATCCAGCCGTTACCGCTGACCGCCACGTCGAGGTCACGACCGGTTTCCACCAGCGAGCCGGGGCTGAAGTCGGTGGCAGGACGTTCGCTCATGGCGAAGGTGCGCGCCGGAAAGCTGTCGCCAAACACCGGCATCGACCGCGCCTGCTCCAGGTCTTTCTGAAAACCGTTGGTGGAGATGTTCGCCAGGTTGTTGGCATGGGCCTTCTGCGCCAGTGCGTTCTGGCTGGCGCCGGTCATTGCCACATAAAGGTACTTGTCCACAATCGTTCCTCTGCATGCCGGACGTTTGCCGCCCACTGCTGTACTGCGCAGGCTGTAGCAATTTGCAGACCAACTTGCGCGCAGAGGTTCGAAGTCCTTTAAACACAGGACATGAGGACAATCAGAGGGGAATGATGGCGTGGGTCAAAGACGAAAAACCGGCGCACTTATGCCGTTTGACGGCAATGCGCCGAAGCGCACCTGCTGAATCGCTACCAGCCTTTGACCCCGCTCATGTCCGGTAGCTTGTGGGCGATGCCCTTGTGGCAGTCGATGCAGGTCGCCTGCCCCGTCGCCAGTGAAGTGGAATGCATGCTGACCGCGCGCTTGCCCTGGCGGGTGAAATCCATGAACTCGAAGTTGTGGCAATTGCGGCATTCCCTGGAGTCGTTGGCCTTGAGCCTGGCCCACTCGTGCTCCGCCAGCTCGCGGCGCATACCGAGGAATTTCTCACGGGTACTGATGGTCCCGAACACCTTGCCCCAGACCTCTTTCGACGCCTGCATCTTGCGTGCAATCTTGTGGGTCCATTCGTGTGGCACGTGGCAGTCCGGGCAGGTCGCACGCACGCCCGAGCGATTGGTGTAGTGAATGGTTTCCTGCAATTCGACGTAGACGTTGTCGCGCATCTCATGGCACGAGATGCAGAACTTCTCGGTATTGGTCGCTTCCAGCGCCGTGTTGAAACCGCCCCAGAAGATCACCCCGGCAATGAACCCCCCAAGCGTCAGAAAGCCCAGGCTGTAATGGACGCTGGGTCGACGCAGAATGGCCCAATAGTCTTTGAGCAGGACAAGCAATGACTTCATGACCGCTCCTCAAGGCTTCTGCGTGTTGTTGATTTCATCTTGCAGTACCTGGTCAATATTCTTGAAGCTGTTGTTCACCAGCGGCTTCACGTCTTTCTGCGGCACGTGACACTGGTTGCAGAAATATCGACGGGGGGAAACCGCCGCCAGCGCCTGGCCATCCCGGTCCATGTAATGGGTGATGCTGATCATCGGCGCCTGGGTGCGCGCACTGTTGGCACGGCTATGACAGGACAGGCACTTGTTGCTGTTCTTATCGACGTGATAACCGCGAATGCTGTGGGGAATGGTCGGTGGTTGCTCGGGATAATTGCGCTCACGCTTGAGGTCCTTGTTCTCGTCATCGGCAATCGGCGGGGCCGGCAACTCCTGGGTCAGGGTGCCACCTGCCCGCCGACCATCCGGCGCGGGTGCATCCAGCGGATAACCCGGCTGCGCGGCGAAAGCCACCGGCAACCAGACCAGCAGCGCGGCAAGCAAGGACAGCGAACGACCATTCATCAAAGCTCTCCTTACGCTGTCTTGATCAGCTCGATCCTGACGGCACATTTCTTGTAATCCGTCTGTTTGGAGATCGGGTCCGTCGCATCGAGCGTGACCTTGTTGATCAACCTGTTAGCATCGAAGAACGGCACGAACACCAAGCCCGGTGGCGGCTTGTTACGGCCTCGGGTTTCGATGCGCCCGCGCATTTCACCGCGGCGACTGATCACTTTGACTTCACTGCCGCGACGGGCATTCAAGGCCTTGGCATCGTCCGGGTGCATGTACACCAACGCGTCGGGCACCGCCTTGTGGAGCTCTTCCACGCGCTGGGTCATGGACCCGGTATGCCAATGCTCCAGGACCCGCCCGGTGCTCAGCCAGAACGGGAAGTCCGCATCCGGGGCTTCCGCCGGCGGCTCGTAGGGCAGCGCAAAGATGATCGCTTTCTTGTCGGGGTAGCCATAGAACTGAACACCACTGCCCTTTTCCACGTAAGGGTCATAGCCTTCACGAAAGCGCCAGCGGGTTTCCTTGCCGTCGACAACCGGCCAGCGCAAACCCCGCTCGGTGTGATAGAGATCAAAGGGTGCAAGGTCATGGCCGTGCCCCCGGCCGAACTGGGCATACTCTTCGAACAGGCCTTTTTGCAGGTAGAAACCAAAGTCCTTGGCCTCAGAGTTTTGATAGGCGGCGTCCAGTTGCTCATTCGGAAACTGGTCGACCTGACCGTTCTTGAACAACACCTCAAACAGGGTCTTGTCCTTGTATTGTGGTGAGGTTGCCAGCAACTCCGCCGGCCAGACTTCGTCGGTCGTGAATCGCTTGGAAAACTCGACCAGTTGCCAGAGATCGGACCTGGCGTCACCCGGTGCCGTCACCAACTGATGCCAGAACTGAGTGCGTCGTTCTGCATTGCCATAAGCGCCCTCTTTTTCGACCCACATCGCTGTCGGCAGAATCAGATCGGCCGCTTGCGCGGAAACCGTCGGGTACACGTCGGACACAATCACGAAGTTCTGGGGATTACGCCAGCCGGGCAGTACTTCCTGCATGATATTGGGACCGGCCTGCATGTTGTTGCTGGCCATGGTCCAGTAGACATTAATCACACTGTCCTTGAGCATGCGGCTCTGCTGCACCGCGTGGAACCCGATCTTTTCATTGACGGTACCCGGCGGCACCTTCCAGATTTTTTCAGCCTTCGCACGGTGCGCCGGGTTGGTGACCACCAGGTCCGCGGGCAGGCGATGGGAGAACGTCCCCACTTCCCGCGCCGTGCCACAGGCCGATGGCTGGCCGGTCAGGGAGAAGGGACTGTTGCCCGGCTCGCTGATCTTGCCGGTCAGCAGATGGATGTTGTAGATCAGGTTATTGGCCCACACCCCGCGTGTGTGCTGGTTAAAGCCCATGGTCCAGAATGAAACCACTTTGCGCTTCGGGTCCGCGTACAGTTGCGCCAAGGCCTCGAGGCGCTCGGCCGGCACCCCGGTTTCCCTGGCGGTGCGCTCCAGGGTGTAGGGTTTTACAAAGGCGGCGAACTGCTCGAAGTCGATATCGCTCCAGGTGTTCGCCTTGGCCGCATTCTTGGCCTTCATCTCCAGCGGATCATCGCTGCGCAGACCGTAGCCGATGTCATCGACACCCTTGGCGAACTTGGTGTGTTTGCTGACAAACTCCTTGTTCACCGAGCCACTTTCAATGATGTAGTTGGCAATGTAATTGAGGATCAGCAGGTCGGTCTGTGGCTTGAACACCATCGGGATGTCGGCCAGCTCAAAGCTGCGGTGCTCGAAGGTGGACAGTACCGCGACCTTGACGTCGGGCTGGCTCATCCGGCGATCCGTCACCCGACTCCAGAGAATCGGGTGCATCTCCGCCATGTTCGATCCCCACAAGACGAACGCGTCGGTGACTTCGATATCGTCATAACAGCCCATGGGTTCGTCGATGCCGAACGTACGCATGAACCCCATGACCGCGGAGGCCATGCAATGACGCGCATTGGGATCGATGTTGTTGGTGCGAAATCCCGCCTTCATGAGTTTGTTGGCGGCATAACCTTCCCAGACGGTCCACTGCCCGGAGCCGAACATCGCGATCGATTCGGCGCCCTTGTTTTTCAGCGCCTCCTTGAACTTCAACTCCATCACATCGAAGGCTTGCTCCCAGGAAACCGGCTGGAACTCGCCTTGCTTGTCATAGCGCCCATCCGTCATGCGCAGCAGGGGCTGGGTCAGACGATCCACCCCGTACATGATCTTGGACAAAAAGTAGCCCTTGACGCAGTTCAGGCCACGGTTGACCTCGGCTTTCACATCACCGTGGGTCGCCACCACCCGGTTGTCCTTGGTCGCGACCATCACACTGCAACCGGTGCCGCAAAAGCGGCAAGGGGCCTTGTTCCAGTTCAAGGCGACCATGTCCTGTTCAGTAATCAGGTTGCTGGCCGAAGTGAACACCGGAAGCCCGGCAGCGGCCGCAGCAATCCCGGCAGCCTGGGCCTTGACGAATTCGCGCCGAGTCATAGGCATGCGTTTTCTCCCGTTACATCGAGTATCTCGTGATAGACGAGGGAGGCATTGAGCACACCCGGCAGGCGACCGATCTGCTCGATCCGCTGAAACATCTGGTGTTCGCCGTGCATTTCCAGCACGACCACCAGTTTTCCATCAGGACTTTCCTGGTGCAGCTCAACGCCTTTGAGCAAGCGCAGATTAGCCTTCACCGCGTCAAACAAAGCAGGACGGGCGAGCACCACCAGACTGGCGATATGGAGGGTTTCTTTCATGGCCAGCACACTCCTTGCCTTAGTACTGAACAGGACAAGCAATCAGTGAGGTGGCCCTGGGGGACCGAGCAACATCTGCAAGAACCAGACGAAAAACCCGTAGCCACCGACGATGGCGACCGATAGCAGTGGAAACAGAAAAACAATCAAGAACAGGAACAGTCGAGTTTCTTTGCGTACTCGTTGAGCGGACTCATCTGCCGAAGGCATGGTTAACGCTCCTGCCAAATAGTGCACTGAGCCTAGATGGCCTGCGGGGCAATTTCCATGATTTGGATCAGCGGCAGATCAATCAGGCTCAATAACCACTCGATCAAGATTGGCAGTGCGTAACCATGGCCCGGCTTTTTAAGCGCAGCCCCTTGAGCACGGCATAGACATCAACGCTCAAGCTTGCCTATTTCATACTCGCGCAACTTGTTGGCAATCGTGGTGTGGGAAACACCCAGGCGCTTACCCAGCAACCGGCTGCTCGAATGCTCGGAATACAAGCGCTCCAGCACGGCTTTTTCAAAACGCCCGACGATCTCATCCAGCCCGCCCTCCAGCGAAAAATCCCCCAGCGGCTGGCGCACACCGTAATCCGGCAGGCGTATGTGTTCGGCCTTGACCGTGCCACCGTCGCACAAGGACACCGCCTGAAACAGCACGTTCTCCAGTTGCCGGACATTGCCGGGCCAGTGGTAGTGGCTGAGCCGCTCCATGGCCGCGGGCGCCAGTTTCGGCAACGGGCAGCCGATCTGCCGGCTGGCCTGATCGAGGAAGTGCTCCACCAGCGGTGTCAGCCCATCCAGGCATTCGCGCAGCGGCGGGATGTGCAGCGACAGCACATTCAAGCGATGGTAAAGGTCCTGGCGGAACTCGCCCCGGGCGCACAGTTCCGACAAGTCGACCTGCGTGGCGCAGATCACACGCACGTCCAGGTACACCTCTTCATCGCTGCCGACCCTGCGGAAGCAACCGTCCTGCAAGAACCGCAGCAACTTGACCTGCAAGCGCGGGCTCATTTCGCCGACGCCGTCGAGAAACAGCGTACCGCCCGCCGTCAGCTCCAGCAGCCCGAGCTTGCCTTCGGCCCGCGCCCCTTCGAATGCGCCGGGGCCATAACCAAACAGCTCGGTCTCGGCCATCGACTCCGGCAATCCGGCGCAGTTGAGCGCCATCAGCGGCGACTGCCCGCGCGGGCTGGCCAGGTGACAGGCGCGCGCCAGCAGCTCCTTGCCGGTACCGGTTTCACCTTCGATCAACAGCGGCGCATCCAGGGGCGCCATGCGCCGTGCCTCACGGACCACCGCCGCCATGACCCGGGAGCTTTGGAAAATGCTGTCGAAGCCACGCAGTTCCTGCTTGCGCACGTTGTAGATGCGTTCGCCGACCCGGTCCGCCCGATGCAAGGTCAACACCGCTCCGGCCATGGCTTCGCTGTCGTCATGCTCCGATTGCAGGGGAGCGATATCGGCCAGGAACACGTCTCCTTTGACCTTGACCCGCAAGCCATTGATCCGCGACTTGTTGGCGCGCACCAGTTCCGGCAGATCGAAGTCCTCGGCATAACGCGACAAGGGAATGCCCGGCACTTCGTCGACCCGCACACCGAGCAACTGCGCCGCCGCGCGGTTGGCCGCGACAATCGAACCGCCCATGTCGATCGACAGCACCGGAAACTCCAGGGCGCCGAGCAAGGCATTGAGCTCCATGTGCCGACGCTCGCTGGGCATCAGCCCTACGCGCTTGACGCCGAACACCCCGGCAATCGCCTCGAATTTCGGGCGCAAGGCCTGGAACTGAAGGTTGATCAGGTTCGGGCAATGCAGGTAGATCGCGTTGCCATGCTCACCGCCGACTTCGCCACGAGCGACGTTGATCCCGTACTCCACCAGCAGATTGAGGATGTCACGCAGAATGCCGATGCGGTTCTGGCAATGGACTTTGATACGCATATAAAGGCCCGAACGAGGAAAAATACGGCGTGCGGTGTGGATTTTTCTGCCGACGCACGAAGTTTGTCGTCAAGATTATGTGACAGGTGCACGGCTTTTCAAACCATGAAATCTCAGCAGTTACGTGACACAGGTCAATCCGTAACGAAAAGTTTACGAATTTCAGGATTTTTTCCTACGCTCACCCCTCACACCCTGCTGCAAGGTCGCGTACTTCGGGTTATCACTAGATCCATCAGCACGTCATAACAAGAACGTATCCCTTTGCAGGAGAGCAGCATGAAGCAGACGCAATACGTGGCCCGTGAGCCCGATGCGCAAGGTTTTATCCACTACACCGCTGAAGAACACGCGGTGTGGAATACGCTGATCACTCGCCAGCTGAAAGTGCTCGAAGGTCGTGCGTGCCCGGAATACATGGAAGGCATCGAGAAGCTCGGCCTGCCCCATGACCGTATCCCGCAACTCGACGAAATCAACAAAGTCCTCGGCGAAACCACCGGCTGGCAAGTGGCCCGGGTACCGGCACTGATTCCGTTCCAGACCTTTTTCGAATTACTGGCCAGCAAGCAGTTTCCGGTCGCGACCTTTATTCGTACCCGCGAAGAACTGGATTACCTGCAAGAGCCGGACATCTTCCACGAGATCTTTGGCCACTGCCCGCTGCTGACCAACCCCTGGTTTGCGGAGTTCACCCACACCTACGGCAAACTCGGCCTGCAGGCCACCAAGGAAGAGCGTGTCTACCTGGCGCGCCTGTACTGGATGACCATCGAGTTCGGCCTGGTCGAAACCCCCGAAGGCCAACGCATCTACGGCGGCGGCATTCTCTCCTCGCCGAAAGAGACCGTGTACAGCCTGTCCGGCGAGCCCGAGCATCAAGCCTTCGATCCGCTGGAAGCCATGCGCACGCCGTACCGCATCGACATCCTGCAGCCGCTGTACTTTGTCCTGCCAAACCTCAAGCGCCTGTTCGACCTGGCCCACGAGGACATCATGGGCATGGTCCATCAAGGTATGAAGCTGGGTCTGCACGCACCGAAATTCCCGCCAAAACCCAAGGCGGCCTGAGGCTCGCCGCAGTCGCGGCGATCCCGAAAAAATAGTAACGTCTAACAAGAACCACATTCAGGAACACACCATGACCGCTCTGAACCAAGCCCATTGCGAAGCCTGCCGCGCCGATGCCCCACAAGTCAGCGACGAAGAACTGCCGGTACTGATCAAGCAGATCCCTGACTGGAACATCGAAGTTCGCGACGGCGTGATGCAGCTGGAAAAAGTCTTCCTGTTCAAGAACTTCAAATTCGCCCTGGCCTTTACCAACACCATGGGTGAAATCTCCGAGGCCGAAGGCCACCACCCTGGCCTGCTCACCGAGTGGGGCAAAGTGACCGTGACCTGGTGGAGCCACTCGATCAAGGGCCTGCACCGCAACGACTTCATCATGGCCGCGCGCACTGACGAAGTGGCCAAGGATGCCGAGGGCCGCAAGTAATGCATTTCGACGCCATCGGCCGAGTACCCGGCGACCCGATCCTCGGCCTGATGGAGGCCTATGCCCAGGACAGCAACCCGTGCAAGTTCGACCTGGGCGTGGGGGTCTACAAGGATGCCCAGGGCCTGACGCCGATTCCGCAGTCGGTGAAACAGGCCGAACTGCGCCTGGTGGATCGTCAGACCACCAAGACCTATATCGGTGGTCACGGTGACGCTGCGTTCGGCAAGGTGATCAACGAGTTAGTGCTGGGCGCCGACTCCGCGTTGATCGCCGAGCAGCGCGCCGGCGCCACCCAGACACCCGGCGGTACCGGCGCCTTGCGCTTGAGCGCTGATTTTATCGCTCAGTGCCTGCCGGGGCGCGGCATCTGGTTGAGCAACCCGACCTGGCCGATCCACGAAACCATCTACGCCACCGCCGGCCTCAAGGTCAGCCATTACCCGTACGTGGGCAGCGACAACCGTCTCGACGTCGAGGCGATGCTGGCCACCCTGAACCTGATTCCCAAGGGCGACGTGGTACTGCTGCACGCCTGCTGTCATAACCCGACCGGTTTCGACCTGTCGCACGATGACTGGTACCGGGTGCTGGACGTGGTTCGCAGTCGCGAACTGCTGCCCTTGATCGACTTTGCCTACCAGGGCTTTGGCGATGGCCTGGAACAGGATGCCTGGGCTGTCCGGCTGTTTGCCGCCGAACTGCCTGAGTTGTTGATCACCAGTTCCTGCTCGAAGAACTTCGGCCTGTACCGCGACCGCACGGGTGCGCTGATCGTCTGCACCCGGGATGCCGAGAAGCTGGTGGATGTCCGCAGCCAATTGGCGCATATCGCCCGTAACCTGTGGTCGACACCACCGGATCACGGTGCGGCCGTGGTGGCAACCATCCTCGGCGACCCGGAGCTGAAACAACGCTGGGCCGACGAAGTGGAAGCCATGCGCCTGCGCATCGCGCAGCTGCGTTCGGGTCTGGTGGAGGCACTGGAGCCGCACGGTTTACGCGAACGCTTTGCCCATATCGGTGTGCAACGTGGGATGTTCTCCTACACCGGCCTGTCGCCGGCACAGGTGAAAGACCTGCGCGACCACCACAGCGTGTACATGGTCAGCTCTGGCCGGGCCAACGTGGCCGGCATCGACGCCACGCGCCTGGACCTGCTCGCGCAGGCCATCGCCGACGTCTGTAAGTAACCCCCGGCAAGGCAGGTTCCCTGTGGCGAGGGAGCTTGCTCCCTCGCCACAACAGCTGTTCACAGCCTCGCCTCTGCGGCCATCTGTCGCAGAAAATCGAGATAAAAGTCTGATTGTCATCTCCCCTGCTGTATCCTGCCGAGGCTTTTTAAAAGCGTGGTTCTACACAGCGATTTAAAAACAGACTTTGCGAGGAGCAATCACCATGCACGAGATTCCCAATCTCCCCTTCCCAAGCCTGCACGAAACTGAGCAGACAACCCCGCAACAAGCCGGCGCCCAACAGCCCGAGCGCAAAGAAGCCACTGGCAGCCGCAAGGCCGACAGCGAAGACTAAGCGTTAGACCCAGACCGTGTGGAAAGCGCTCACTCATGCGCTTTCCACACCGCCTGAAACCCGAGACCCGCTCCATGACCGACACCTTCGACGAACACCAGGCCAGCGCACTGATCAACGCGGCGGAAAAAATGATCGACGTCTGGAGTCGCCTGACACCCGAGAAACAAGCCCTGCTACTGGCCCGCTTTGGCAGCCAGGAGAAAGCCCTCGCGGCCCTGGTCACCACCCAGATGCTGGCCCCCGCCAAGCCCTGATCACCCGGCAACACCTGACGCCCGACACGTAGCGTCAATTTCTCCCCCGCCGCGCGCCCTACCACCGGTATCATAAGCAGCCTATCTATCCTGCTGTCCCGTGGACGTTCTCCCATGCCAGATACCCAGCGCCCCTTGGCAGTCACGCTGCAAGTCGTTTTAATCGTCCTGTTTACCTTCATCGGTTATCTGAACATCGGTATTCCATTGGCCGTACTGCCGGGCTATGTCCACAGCGACCTGGGCTTTGGCGCGGTGATCGCCGGCCTGGTGATCAGTGTGCAATACCTGGCCACCCTGCTCAGCCGCCCGTACGCAGGACGGATCATCGACAACAAAGGTAGCAAGCTGGCGGTGATGTATGGCTTGGCCGGGTGCGGGCTGAGCGGTGTATTCATGCTGTTGTCCGCCTGGACGCAACACCTGCCGACGCTGAGCCTGATCTGCCTGCTGGTTGGCCGCCTGGTGCTCGGCAGCGCGGAAAGCCTGGTAGGTTCAGGCTCCATCGGCTGGGGCATTGGCCGGGTCGGCGCACCGAACACCGCCAAGGTCATTTCCTGGAACGGCATCGCCAGTTATGGCGCGTTGGCGGTCGGCGCCCCGCTGGGCGTGCTGCTGGTCCAGCGGTTCGGGCTGTGGAGCATGGGCGTGAGCATTGTGTTGCTGGCAATCATCGGCCTGCTGCTGGCCTGGCCGAAGACCGCCGCGCCCATCGTTGCCGGCGAACGCCTGCCGTTCATGCATGTGCTGGGACGGGTCCTGCCCCATGGCTGCGGCCTGGCGCTAGGTTCGATCGGCTTCGGCACCATTGCCACCTTCATCACCCTGTATTACGCCACCCGACACTGGGACAACGCCGTGCTGTGCCTGAGCCTGTTCGGCGCCTGCTTCATCGGCGCGCGCCTGCTGTTCGGCAACCTGATCAATCGTCTGGGCGGCTTTCGGGTGGCCATTGCCTGCCTGTCGGTGGAAAGCCTCGGCCTGTTGCTGCTCTGGCTGGCACCGGACGCCCACTGGGCGTTGGCGGGCGCGGCGTTGAGCGGGTTCGGCTTCTCGCTGGTGTTCCCGGCATTGGGCGTGGAAGCGGTGAACCTGGTGCCGGCGTCTAGCCGTGGTGCGGCCGTTGGCGCTTACTCGCTGTTCATCGACCTGTCCCTGGGGATCACCGGACCGCTGGCCGGGGCGATAGCCGCCGGCTTCGGCTTTGCCTCAATCTTCCTGTTTGCGTCCCTCGCCGCCTGCTGCGGCCTGATGCTCAGCGTCTACCTGTACCGCCAGGCATCGAAACACCGGGAACTGCGCTAATAGTCGACTTTGCCGCGCCCGGCCTTGATCGAGCCGCGCTTGGTCTTGGACTCCAGCCGACGTTTCTTCGAGCCCAGCGTCGGCTTGGTGGGACGGCGCTTCTTTTCCACCTTGGTGGCGGCCAGGATCAGTTCGGTCAAACGCTCCAGGGCGTCGGCACGATTCTGTTCCTGGGTCCGGTATTGCTGGGCCTTGATGATGATCACCCCGTCACTGGTGATCCGGCTGTCGCGCAACGCCAACAGCCGCTCCTTGTAGAATTCGGGCAACGACGATGCCGGGATGTCGAAGCGCAGGTGCACGGCACTGGAGACCTTGTTGACGTTCTGCCCGCCCGCACCTTGCGCGCGAATCGCCGTCAGCTCGATCTCGGCATCGGGCACGTGCACATTGTTGGAAATCACCAGCATGGAAAAGCATCCGTGTTCAGAGCGTGCAGGATACGCGCAACGGCAAAGAATGGGGTGCCTGTTACCCCGTTCATGCAACGCCACTACGCAACATGGCTCTGTGCCCGCCCTATATCAACTTGATTGCACCCACGTACATGTTGATGAATCACATTCTGGAACAAAATCGACCAAAGCCCTGAGCCACTTTAAGTCTATCCTGAGCCGTACATAGAGCACCTTGCAATTCAAGGAAACTTTACACATCTATCGCACAACTCCGCCTTCCTCTGCAAACCCCCTATGCTGGACGACCTCCATATCAACTAACAATTAAACAGAAACACTTTATCTCGCATTCATACTCGCTCGCGCAACCCCATGACCACCAACAATTGAAGGGCGCTTGTAACAACTGCAGCGCTCCCTTAATCCAACTTTAGAGATCATTATCAATAATGAATATCTATATAGTTTCCGCGCACCCGGAACCCACGTCTTTCAATAACAGTCTTGTGACGACTGCCACCCAGGCGCTTGAAGCCTCGGGGCACAGTGTCAAGGCAACCGACTTGTATGCACATGACTTCGACGCATGCGAGCACGCCAGGCATTTTCACAAGCGCAAGAACTCTCACCGGTTCGACGTGCAGGCCGAGCAGCGCTTCGGTTACGAAAATGGAACCCTGCCAGCACAGGTGGACCGCGAGCTGGCTGCCCTTGATTGGGCCGACCTGTTGATTGTCCAGTTCCCGCTATGGTGGTTCGGCGCCCCCGCGATGCTCAAAGGGTGGATGGATCGGGTACTGGTGTACGGTGGCCTTTACTCAAGTGAAAAACGCTTCGAACACGGTGTATGCCGGGGAAAGAGAGTGCTTCTGTGTGTCACAACCGGTTCCTCGGCAGACGAATGCGCAGTTAACGGTCGAGAGGGAAATACCCACCTGCTGTTATGGCCGATCCAATACGCCTTTCGTTATGTAGGCTTCGATGTACTCCAGGCTCATCTGATACACGGTATCTGGGCAGACTGTACGGCAACGGGACGCGACCTGAACGAGGAACTGGAGCGCTTCGGATCATTTTGCTCTGATATTGACCAGGCACCGCTGCTTTCATTCAATTCGCCCACGGACTGGGACGAGCGCGGTCAACTAAAGGCGGGAGCAGCCAGCTACACACCTTTTATCCAGCACCCCGGCACTCTCTCCCTGGCAAGAACTTCGACAGAGTGAACGCGGAGCTTGTTATTAAAGGCAATCCGTATAAGCCTTGAAACAATAAACCCGGCATTCGCCGGGTTTATTGTTTGTGCTTAGCAGGCTTACTTCACGGCAGGCGCCGCATTCAACACCGGTTGCGCACTGCGCTTGTTCTTGATGCTGTAGCAGACCCACATGAACACGAGCCATACCGGAATCGCGTACACCGAGACCTGGATACCCGGGATCATCAGCATGACGCCGAGAATGAACACCACGAATGCCAGGCAGACGTAGTTGCCATACGGGTACCACAGCGCCTTGAACAGCGGTGTCTGCTTGGTGCGATTCATGTACTGGCGGAACTTGAAGTGCGAGTAGCTGATCATCGCCCAGTTGATCACCAGGGTCGCGACCACCAGCGACATCAACAGCTCGAGCGCGTGTTGCGGGATCAGGTAGTTCAACAGCACCGCCACCAGGGTCACCGCTGCCGACGCCAGGATCGAACGCACCGGTACGCCGCGCTTGTCGATCTTCGCCAGTGCTTTCGGCGCATCGCCCTGCTCGGCCATGCCCAGCAGCATGCGGCTGTTGCAGTAGGTGCCGCTGTTGTACACCGACAACGCCGCGGTCAGGACCACAAAGTTGAGGATGTGTGCCGCGGTGTTGCTACCCAGCATCGAGAACACCTGGACGAACGGGCTGCCGCTGTAGGCATCGCCGGACGCGTTAATGGTGTTCAGCAGGCTGTCCCACGGGGTCAGCGACAACAGAATGACCAGGGCGCCGATGTAGAAAATCAGGATCCGGTAGATCACCTGGTTGATGGCTTTCGGGATCACGGTTTTCGGTTTGTCGGCTTCTGCAGCGGTAAAACCGAGCATTTCCAGGCCGCCAAAGGAAAACATGATGATCGCCATGGCCATCACCAGGCCGCTGACGCCGTTAGGGAAGAAACCACCGTGTTCCCACAGGTTGCTCACCGCGGCTTGCGGGCCACCGTTGCCGCTGACCAGCAGGTAGCTGCCCAGGCCAATCATGCCGACAATCGCCACGACCTTGATGATCGCAAACCAGAATTCGGCTTCACCAAAGACCTTGACGTTGGCCAGGTTGATCACGTTGATCAGCACGAAGAACGCTGCCGCCGAAGCCCAGGTCGGGATTTCCGGCCACCAGTAGTGCACGTACTTGCCAACGGCCGTCAGCTCCGACATGCCCACCAGGATGTACAGAATCCAGCAGTTCCAGCCCGACAGGAAACCCGCGAAGCCGCCCCAGTACTTGTGGGCAAAGTGACTGAACGAACCGGCCACCGGCTCTTCAACGATCATCTCGCCCAGTTGGCGCATGATCATGAAGGCGATGAAGCCACAGATGGCGTAGCCGAGGATCATCGACGGGCCGGCCGACTTCAATACGCCGGCAGAGCCCAGGAACAATCCGGTACCAATCGCGCCACCGAGGGCGATCAGTTGAATATGACGATTTTTCAGGCCGCGTTTAAGCTCGCCTGAATGCGAGTTTTGTCCACTCATGAAAAGGGTCTCACGCAAGGTTTGATGATGTTCGTTAAGACGTTGCTGCTCGAATCGGGATTAAGCAGCGCCGATCAAACCCCAGCGCAGGCACCAGGAGTTCAGCGTATTTACAACGGTCATGCGTCACCTGTTTGTTCTTATCTGTGACGAAATCGAACCCGTCGCGCTCGTGACGCGGCGGAGTGAACAAGGCGGATAGCCTTGAGGTTTGCGTGGTTACGCAAGGAGGTCACAGGTAAAACGCGGCGCATTGTACACCTGTAACCCCCTGCCGCCAGACCTCGCAGGAATCAGCGTGTCGGTTGCCGGGATTGCCGGTGTCCGCCACGACAGGGTCGGGCGACTGCAAAAATGGGGTCAGACCTTTGCGGGTCAGTGACGGGGGTGACGGAAAAATCGCCCCACGAAGAGAGATGAAGATGACTCACGGCGTACATTGCGCCTCCTTCTTGTTATCCACCTGCACGACAGGCATGGGGCGCATGACACCTTGCATGAGCCCGTGAAACAAGCGGGCTAGAGCCCTGGAAAGCGACCAAAAAGACAACGGACGGCAGGATTTCCTTACAGCGTCCGAAAGATGACGATTCCACAGGCTTAAGCCGGGGTTTTCGTCAGGTTTTCGTTACAGTCCGTAACATTGAATTTCCAGGCTGGAGGTACCAGCAATGCAGCACCTGTGGGAGCGAGCTTGCTCGCGATGGACGTCAACGATGACGCGTACTGCCTGAATCAACGCGTCGCTCTTGAGAGCATCGCGAGCAAGCGGAACGCCACACGGCTCTCTCCCACAGGGTTAATCATTATTGTTAACGACCATTCCAGCAAAAAAAAACGCCAACCCGAGGGTTGGCGTTTTCATCTGCAGCTTATGGCTTGAAGCTTACAACTGCTTCACTCCGGCTTGCGACGGCCAAAGCCTGGGCGCTGACCGGAACCGGCCGGTGCGCCACGACGCTTGCCTGACGGCGCGTCACGGTCGACCAGCACGATGCCTGGGCGCTTCTTCGGCGCAGGCTTGGCCGGGCGCTTGGTGTCGACCGGACGATCTGCCACCGGCGTACCGCGACCGGCTGGAGCACCACGGACTTCACCACGCTCAGTGCGACCGTTGGCCGGACGCGGCGTGCGCGGACCGCGCTCGCCATCCTGGCGTGGCGCTGGCTTGCGGCCTGGACGCTCGCCTTCGATCTGCGGCTCACGCGCCGGACGCGGGACGGAAGCCGGAGTGCCAGCGGCTGGACGCAAAGTGCGCACGCGCTCGGTCTTGGCCATTGGACGCGACGATTTACGCTGCATGCGATCAAGCTTGTCTTTGCTCTTGGCGTTCATCTGCGGCATCGCGACCGGCGTCAGGCCAACCTCAGCACTCAGAATGTCGACTTCGTACTGACTCATTTCGCGCCAGCGGCCCATCGGCAGGTCGGAGTTGAGGAACACCGGACCGAAACGCACACGCTTCAGACGGCTGACCACCAGGCCCTGGGATTCCCACAGGCGACGCACTTCGCGGTTACGACCTTCCATCACCACGCAGTGATACCAGTGGTTGAAGCCTTCACCGCCTGGCGCTTGCTTGATGTCGGTGAACTTGGCCGGGCCGTCCTCGAGCACGACGCCCGCTTTCAGGCGCTCGATCATTTCGTCGTCGACTTCGCCACGCACACGTACCGCGTACTCGCGGTCCATTTCGTAGGAAGGGTGCATCAGGCGGTTGGCCAGTTCACCGTCGGTGGTGAACATCAGCAGACCGGTGGTGTTGATGTCCAGACGACCGATGTTGATCCAGCGACCTTCTTTCGGGCGCGGCATCTTGTCGAACACGGTCGGACGGCCTTCCGGGTCGACACGGGTGCAGATCTCGCCATCGGGCTTGTTGTACATGATCACGCGGCGAACCGACTCGGCCGCTTCTTCGCGCTTGATCACCTTGCCATCGATGGTAATGGCGTCGTGCATGTCGACACGCAGACCAAGGGTGGCGTCTTTGCCGTTGACCTTGATCCGGCCGTGGCTGATCCAGGCTTCCACGTCACGGCGCGAGCCGACGCCGATACGGGCGAGGACTTTCTGCAGCTTTTCGCCTGCTGGGCCGATTTCCTGGTCGTCTTTCTGATCGTTGATACTCATCTGGGCACCTCCCGGTGTGGTCTGTTCAGGGCTGAGCCTGAAGCGTTGAAAACTGATCCTTTGACGAAAGGATCGTCAAAGGGGTGCGAATCATACGCGCATGGCGTCGCTTGCGCACCAGAGACTAGCTGATAAACGGTCGGTTACTGGTTTTTCCGCCGACCGGCTGCGTCAATCATCGAGCGCACGGCGTTCGGCCTCAATCGCTTCGGCCAGTGCCAGGGCTTCGGCCTCTTCGTCGCTCAGTTCGGGCTCGGGTGCCGGCTTTTCGAGGGCAGCCACGGCGGCGAGCAATTGCTCACGGGCCTGGGCGACGCCGAGGACGTCTTCTTCAGGCGCTTGCGGGGTTACGACTTGAGGCTCGGCTTCAACTTCAACTTCGGTTTCCATTTCAACCGGCGTGTCGTCCGGCTTCGGCCAATCCCCCTCGCTCACCTCGCCATCACGCAGCAAGTCATCGAAATCGGTCTTGATCCCCTCCTCCATCGAGTCCAGTTCCAGCAGCAAGGTATGGAAACTGGTCTCCTCCTTGGGCTCTTCGGGTTCGGCACTGGCGTCGGCCAAGTCCTGCAGGCTCTGCGGAACAGGGGCATCGTCGAACTCGAGCATGGGCTCGGGTTCCAGTTCGCGCAACTCGGCCAGGGGTGGCAGGTCGTCGAGGTTCTTCAGGTTGAAATGGTCGAGAAAGGCCTTGGTGGTGGCAAACATCGCCGGCCTGCCCGGTACTTCGCGGTAACCGACGACCCTGATCCACTCGCGCTCTAGCAGGGTCTTGACGATGTTGCTGTTGACCGCCACACCCCGCACATCTTCGATCTCGCCACGGGTGATCGGCTGGCGATAGGCGATCAGGGCCATGGTTTCCAGCATCGCCCGCGAATAGCGCTGGGGGCGCTCTTCCCACAGACGTCCGACCCAGGGCGCGAACTTCTCGCGAATTTGCAGGCGATAACCCGAGGCCACTTCCTTCAGTTCAAAGGCCCGGCCGTCACAGGACTTGGCAAGGATCGCCAGGGCCTTCTTGAAGACGGGCGGTTCCGGGCGCTCGCCCTCTTCAAACAGCTCGAACAGACGCTCCATCGATTGCGGCTTTCCCGAAGCCAACAGAAAGGCTTCAAGCAGTGGCGCCAGCTCGCGGGGTTCACTCAGGTTCATGGATTTTGCTCGTTATTCGGCTCGCGCCCGCACATGGATCGCCGCAAAGGGCTCATTCTGCACCAGCTCGACCAAGGACTCCTTGACCAGCTCGAGGATCGCCATAAAGGTCACGACCACACCCAGGCGTCCTTCTTCGGCAGTGAACAGCTCGACAAAGGGCACAAAACCACCGCCCTTGAGCCGCTCCAGCACATCGCTCATACGTTCGCGGGTCGACAATGCCTCGCGGCTGACCTGGTGGCTCTCGAACATATCGCCACGGCGCAACACCTCGGCCATGGACATCAACAACTCTTCCAGACTCACGTCCGGCAACAACTTGCGCGCCCGGGCTTGCGGGGCGTCAAGCCTGGGCACCACCACATCACGCCCGACCCGGCTCAGCCCGTCGATACCCTCGGCAGCGGCCTTGAAGCGTTCGTACTCCTGCAAGCGCCGAATCAGTTCGGCACGCGGGTCGTCTTCTTCCTGTTCGATCTCCACCGAACGCGGCAGCAGCATCCGCGACTTGATCTCGGCCAGCATCGCGGCCATCACCAGATACTCGGCGGCCAGCTCCAGGCGCACCGACTGCATCAACTCGACATAGCCCATGTACTGGCGGGTGATTTCCGCCACCGGGATGTCGAGGATGTTGATGTTCTGTTTGCGGATCAGGTAGAGCAGCAGGTCGAGCGGACCTTCAAAGGCCTCGAGGAAGACTTCCAGAGCGTCCGGCGGAATGTAGAGGTCCAGCGGCATTTCCATGACCGCCTGGCCATAGACCATGGCAAACGGCAGCTCCTGCTGGGCGCCGGCCTGGCTGTCGAGGCTTTCTACCACCGACATTCAGGCCTCGACCATGAACGGCGTCGGGTCGCCGCAACCGACGCGGATCACTTCCGGCTCGCCGTCGGCCAGGCTGATCACGGTGGAGGCCTTGATACCGCCAAAACCGCCGTCGATGATCAGGTCGACCTGATGCTCGAGCATCTGGCGCATTTCATAAGGGTCGCTCAACGGGTCGCTGTCACCGGGCATGATCAGGGTCACGCTCATCAGCGGCTCGCCCAGTTCCTCGAGCAATGCCAGGGCAATTGGATGACTCGGCACCCGCAGGCCGATGGTGCGCTTTTTCGGGTGCAGCAACAGGCGCGGCACTTCGCGGGTGGCATTGAGAATGAAGGTGTAAGGCCCCGGCAGGTGCGCCTTGAGGATCCGGAACGTACCGGTGTCGATTTTGGCGAACAGCCCAAGCTGCGACAGGTCACTGCAGATCAGCGCAAAGTTGTGTTTGTCGTCCAGTTGTCGCAGGCGACGTACGCGTTCTATGGCATTTTTGTCGCCGATCTGGCAGCCAATGGCGTAGGACGAGTCGGTGGGATAGATCACCACACCGCCATTGCGGATGATTTCGACGGCCTGCTTGATCAGGCGCACTTGTGGGTTTTCCGGATGAATCTGGAAAAATTGACTCACATTTTCTACCTGTTCAGACGACGGCAATACTGATGGCGTGAAAACTACTGCAGGCTCCGCGTGCAATTCTGCATCAAAAACCGGCTCGGAGTGCGCATTTACAGGATGTAAACTCCGCCTCCTCGCCTGTTTTTTCCTTGCCTTGCCTTCGCTCGTCACGTTTCACATCCATCAGACTAAGGATTTGAATCGACACCACAGTGGTGGCAGATCCTCCGGGACAGGACGGTACTCGCCAATCTCCGACCAGCCCCCCGGGCCATGAAAATCACTGCCGGCACTGACCAGCAGACCGAACTCACGGGCAAGTATGGCCAGGCTGCCGACCTGCTCGGCCGGCTGATGACCATTGACCACTTCAATCGCGTGGCCGCCTGCTTGAATATAGTCGGCAATCAGGCGACGGCGCTTGCTGCGGGTAAAATCGTAGTGCCACGGGTGGGCCAGGCTGACCCAGGCGCCGGCGGCACGCAGGGTTTCGACGGTTTCCTCCAGGGTCGGCCAGTGTTGCTTGACGTCGCCCAGCTTGCCGGCGCCCAGCCACTTGCGGAAGGCTTCAGCACGATCCTTGACGTAGCCGGCGCGCACCAGATAGTCGGCGAAGTGCGGACGGGCCGGCGCATTGCCGCTGTCGCCCAGTTCCTGCTGAATGGCCCGCGCGCCTTCCAGCGCCCCCGGCATACCCTTGAGTTCGAGCTTGCGGCTGATTTCTTCGGAACGCAGCCAGCGCCCGTCACGCAGTTTGGCGATCGCCTCGACCAACGCCGGGGCATTAACGTCGAAACCGTAGCCCAGTACATGGATGGTCGCACCGCCCCAGGTGCAGGACAGTTCGACACCATTGACCAGTTGCATCCCCAGTGCCTGCGCGGCGCCGCGGGCCTCATCGAGGCCCTCCAGAGTGTCGTGGTCGGTCAACGCCAGGACTCGCACGCCGTTTTCGAACGCACGCGCAACCAGTGCCGCGGGCGCCAAGGCGCCATCGGAGGCCGTGCTATGGCAGTGCAAATCAACATTCACAGGATGTGTAACCTCAAATCAGCTGGCGCTTTCGCGACTCAATATGTTTGTTATTATGCCGGCACATCCTGCTTCTGGCTGCCACTGTGAAACAATTCATCGACTTCATCCCGCTCCTGCTGTTTTTCATCGTCTTCAAAATCGACCCGCGGGTCGTCGACATCGCCGGCCATCAACTGACTGTAGGCGGCATTTACAGCGCCACGGCAATGCTGATCACCAGCTCCCTGGTGGTGTACGGCGCCCTGTACATCTCCCAGCGCAAGCTGGAAAAAAGCCAGTGGCTGACCCTCGTCGCCTGCCTGGTGTTCGGTAGCCTGACCCTGGCCTTCCACAGCGAGACCTTCCTCAAATGGAAGGCTCCGGTGGTCAACTGGCTGTTCGCACTGGCCTTTATCGGCAGCCATTTCGTGGGCGAACAACTGCTGATCAAACGCATCATGGGCCACGCGCTGACCCTGCCCGATCAAGTCTGGACGCGCCTGAACATCGCCTGGATCGGCTTTTTCCTGTTCTGCGGCGCAGCCAACCTGTTCGTTGCCTTCACCTTCCAGAGCATCTGGGTCGACTTCAAAGTCTTCGGCAGCCTGGGCATGACCCTGCTGTTCCTGGTCGGCCAGGGCATCTACCTGTCCCGCCACCTGCATGACGCCGACACCACTACGCCTAAAACCGAGGACTGACATGCTTTACGCAATCATTGCCACAGACGTCGCCAACTCCCTGGAAAGCCGCCTGGCTGCACGCCCCGCTCACCTTGAGCGACTGCAACAACTCAAGGCCGAAGGTCGCGTGGTGCTGGCCGGCCCGCACCCGGCGGTGGACAGCAATGATCCGGGTGCCGCAGGCTTCACCGGCAGCCTGATCGTTGCCGAGTTCGCCTCCCTTGAAGCCGCCACGGCCTGGGCCGACGCCGATCCGTACATCGCCGCCGGCGTTTACGCCAACGTGCTGGTAAAGCCGTTCAAGCAAGTCCTGCCTTGATCCTGCCCGCGCGGTGAACCTTCGGTTCATCGCGCACTCAATTGCTCAGTATTCTCGTTCAACGGCCGACAACCTGCCCAACACTCGTTTGGAATCAGGAGTTGCGATGCGCCAAGGTCCGCTGTGTCTGCTGTTGGTCACATTATCGATCGGGGGCTTTACCCATGCCGAGGGAGACTCGGATGCAGGCTTTTCAACGCCTCTGTCCTTGAGTGCCGGCAGCCAGATCACGCAATTGCAGCAACGCTTGAAGGAAAGCGAGCGGCAACGAGAAGAGCTGAACAAACACCTGCAAACCGCCGACAGCGAACGCGAAAGCGCCCTGCTGGGCCGACTGCGCCAAGAGAACCAGCGCCTCAAGCTGCAACTCAAGGAAGTCCAGGCCAGCACCGTGCCGCGCCTGCTGACCGATCAGCAACAATGGTTCGTCACCGGGGCGGGAGTCGCGCTATTGGCGCTGCTCTGCGGTATCTTCGCCAGCGGTGGGCACAGGAGACGTCGACAATGGCTAAATTGAGTAAGTCATGAGCGAGCTGTTACTGATTGATGATGACCAGGAGCTGTGTGAGCTCCTTGCCAGCTGGTTGAGCCAGGAAGGCTTTGCGGTGCGTGCCTGCCACGACGGCCTGAGTGCGCGTCGCGCCCTGGCCGAATCGGCACCTGCCGCCGTGGTACTGGATGTGATGCTGCCCGACGGCAGCGGCCTGGAACTGCTCAAGCAACTGCGCAGCGATCACCCGGACCTGCCGGTGGTCATGCTCTCGGCCCGGGGCGAGCCGCTGGACCGCATCCTGGGCCTGGAACTGGGTGCCGACGATTACCTGGCCAAACCGTGCGACCCACGGGAGCTGACCGCCCGCCTGCGCGCCGTGCTGCGACGCAGCCATCCGGCACCGGTCTCCAGCCAGCTGGAACTGGGCGACCTGTGTTTCAGCCCGGCGCGTGGCGTGGTCAGTATCGACGAGCAGGAATACACCCTCACCGTGTCTGAAAGCCGCTTGCTCGAAGCCTTGCTCAAGCAGCCCGGCGAACCGCTGGACAAGCAGGAGCTGGCGCAGATCGCCCTTGGCCGCAAGCTCACCCTGTACGACCGCAGCCTGGACATGCACGTCAGCAACCTGCGTAAAAAGATCGGCCCGCACCCCGATGGCCGACCGCGCATCGTTGCCCTGCGCAGCCGCGGCTACTATTACAGCCTGTAAGTTTTGTCAGGGCGGTGCAAAACCATCTTTACCCAAGCTTTACGCTTCGCTGACCGCCGCTGACCTTGATCTCTGTAATCTGCACACATCCGGAACACACCGGGAATGAGACAAGGAGATACACCATGCGCAAGACCCTTATCGCTTTGATGTTCGCTGCTGCCCTGCCAACGGTTGCCATGGCCATGCCCGAAGGCGAAGGTCCGATGGGCTCGATGGACGGCTCGCGACACGGCGGTCAGATGCACGGTAAAGGCCCGTACAGCCAGCTGGACCTGACCCACGAACAACGTGAGCAGATCCGCAAAATCATGGGCAAGCAAATGCTTGAGCGTAAGCAACTGGTCGACAAATACCTGGAAAAACTGCCGCCAGCCGATCAAAAAGCCCTGAAGGACGAAATGGCTGCACGCCACCAGAAAACCGAAGCCGAGATTCGCACCCTGCTCAAGCCTGACCAGCAGCAGAAATTCGACGCGATTCAGAAAAAGCAGGCTGAACGCAAGGCAGAATGGGAGCAGTTCAAAGCCTGGAAAGCCCAACAGCCACAAAAAGCACAGTAATGGTCTAGTGCAACTCCCCAGCCCAATGGTTAACCGCCATTGGGCTTTCCTTGTTTGAGGACTTACCGTGCGTTCATTGTTCTGGCGCATCCTGGCCAGCTTCTGGCTGGCCATCACGCTGGTTGCCGGCCTGTCGATTCTGCTCGGGCACATGTTGAACCAGGACGCCTGGATTCTCAGTCGCCATCCGGGCCTGAGTGACCTGGCGCAACAGTGGACGCAGCGCTACGAAGAAAGTGGTGAAGAGGCCGCCCAGTTGCTGCTGCAGCAACGCAAGCGGCTCTACCACATCAACGTCCAGGTATTGAACGAGAGTGGCGATCCGGTGGTGCGCGGTACATTCCCTCGCCGCGCCGCTGCATTCGAGGCGCGACAGGGTGACGGCAATGACCGCCACCTGCCCTGGCGCCGCCTGACCGACGAGTACACCAGCCCGAAAACCGGTGAAACCTACCTGCTGATCTACCGCATCCCGCACCCGGAACTCGATGCCTGGCACCGCGAAAGCCTGCTCTGGCCGCTGAGTGCGCTGGGCATCGCCCTGGTGGTGTTGACCCTGTTCAGCTTGCTGGTGACGCTGTCGATCACTCGCCCCTTGAGCCGGCTGCGGGGTGCCGTGCACGACCTGGGACAGACCACGTACCAGCAAAACAGCCTGGCGCGCCTGGCCAACCGGCGTGACGAGTTCGGAGTGCTGGCCAATGACTTCAACCGCATGGGCGCGCGCCTGCAAAGCCTGATCGGCAGCCAGCGACAATTGCTGCGTGACGTTTCTCACGAACTGCGCTCACCACTGGCCCGCTTGCGCATCGCCCTGGCGCTGGCAGAGCGCGCCACCCCCGAGGAACGGGAAAAGCTCTGGCCACGCCTGACCCGCGAGTGCGATCGCCTGGAAGCCCTGATCAGTGAAATCCTGGTGCTGGCACGGGTCGATGCCGACAGCGCCAGCGCTGAGGACGTCGACCTCAACACACTGCTGGGCAGCCTGCAAAAAGACGCGCAGCTCGCGTCGCCGGAGCAGTACATCCGCATAGAAGCCGAACCGGCACTGCACCTCAAGGGGTGGCCGACCATGATCGAGCGGGCATTGGACAACCTGCTGCGTAACGCACAACGCTTCAACCCACCGGGGCAACCGATTGACCTGTCAGCCCGGCGCGAGGGTGAGCGCATGGTGGTGAGCGTGCGTGACTACGGCCCCGGCGTGCAGCCTGAGCATCTGGCGCAGTTAGGCGAGCCCTTCTACCGGGCACCAGGCCAGACCGCGGCCGGTCATGGCCTGGGGCTGGCCATCGCTCGCCGGGCAGCGGAGCGTCATGGTGGCAGCCTGGTCCTGGCCAATCACCCGGAGGGCGGATTCATCGCCAGCCTGGACCTGCCCCTGGAGCCTGGAATCGCTACCTGAAACAGCCCCTGTAGGAGCGAGCGCGCTCGCGATGAACTCAAGAGCAACGCGGTTATTCAGAAAGTGCGCGTTATCGTTGACGTCCATCGCGAGCGCGCTCGCTCCTACACGGACCAGGCGCTGACAAATTCCGTCAGATCGACTTTCTCGGCTACCCGCGGTTCTTTCTGCGGGGTGCCGAGGTACAGGAACGCAATCACCTCCTCCCCTTCAGCCAACCCCAGCCCCTTGGCCACATGGGCCGAGTACGCCAGATCGCCGGTGCGCCATACCGCGCCGATCCCCTGGGCGTAGGCCGCGAGCAAAATACCGTGGGCAGCGCAACCGGCTGCCAACAGTTGCTCGGACTTGGGCACCTTGACGTGATCCTGCAGGCGCGCCACCACAACCACTACCAACGGCGCGCGCAGCGGACCATTACGCGCCTTGTCCACCAACGCCTGCGGGGCGTCGGCGTCTTGCAACAGTGCCGCCTCGGCCAACAGCTCGCCCAGTTGCTCACGCGCCGCGCCTTCAACCGTCAAAAAGCGCCATGGCTGCATATGCCCGTGATCCGGAGCCCGCAGGGCGGCTGCAAACAGCACTTCGCGCTGTTCGGCAGTCGGTGCCGGGTCAATCAAACGCGGAACGGAAACACGGTTGAGCAAAGCGTCGAGAGCCTGCATCGGCCACCTCCAGAAAAAAATGTTTGGCTATTCTAGCGGTAACTACCGTTGGGATGCCGGTTTACATGCCCTGCCTCGCAGGTAGAATGGCGCCCTTCCTACATTACCCCGAGCGGACTTCATGGCGTTGCCGACCTTACGGATCATTGGTTTTATCATCGGCATCTTCCTGATCACGCTCGCCGTCAGCATGGTTGTGCCGATGGCGACCCTGGTGATTTACGAACGCACCAGCGACCTGCCATCGTTCCTCTGGTCCAGCATGATCACCTTTGTCGCGGGCCTGGCACTGGTCATCCCCGGACGCCCGGAACATATTCACCTGCGTCCGCGCGACATGTACCTGCTCACGGTATCGAGTTGGGTGGTGGTGTGTATCTTCGCCGCGCTGCCGTTCCTGCTGACCCAGCACATCAGCTACACCGACTCGTTTTTCGAGAGCATGTCCGGCATTACCGCCACCGGCGCCACCGTGTTGAGTGGCCTGGACACCATGTCCCCGGGCATCCTGATGTGGCGCTCGCTGCTGCACTGGCTGGGGGGCATCGGCTTTATCGGCATGGCGGTCGCCATTTTGCCGCTGCTGCGCATCGGTGGCATGCGGCTGTTCCAGACCGAGTCCTCGGACCGCTCCGAAAAAGTCATGCCCCGCTCACACATGGTGGCGCGACTGATCGTTGCCGCCTACGTCGGTATCACCATCCTCGGCAGCCTGGCGTTCTGGTGGGCGGGCATGACCCCGTTCGATGCGATCAACCATGCGATGTCGGCGATTTCCACCGGTGGCTTCTCCACCTCCGACCAGTCCCTGGCCAAATGGACCGCACCGGCGGTGCACTGGGTCGCGGTGGTCGTGATGATTCTGGGCAGCCTGCCGTTTGCCTTGTATGTGGCAACCCTGCGTGGCAATCGCCGGGCACTGATCAAGGATCAACAGGTGCAGGGCTTGCTCGGCATGCTGCTGGTGACCTGGGTGGTCCTCGGGACCTGGTACTGGTGGACCACCGAACTGCATTGGCTGGACGCGCTGCGCCACGTCGCGCTGAACGTCACCTCGGTGGTCACGACCACCGGTTTTGCACTTGGGGACTACAGCCTGTGGGGCAACTTCTCGCTGATGCTGTTCTTTTACCTGGGTTTTGTCGGCGGCTGCTCAGGGTCGACCGCAGGCGGGATCAAGATTTTCCGCTTCCAGGTTGCCTATATCCTGCTCAAGGCCAACCTTAATCAGTTGATTCACCCTCGGGCGGTGATCAAGCAGAAGTACAACGGCCACCGCCTCGACGAAGAGATCGTGCGCTCGATCCTGACCTTTTCGTTCTTCTTTGCGATCACCATCTGCGCCATCGCCCTGGCCCTGTCACTGCTGGGCGTGGACTGGATGACCGCCCTCACCGGCGCGGCCAGCACCGTCTCCGGCGTGGGCCCGGGCCTGGGTGAGACCATTGGCCCGGCCGGTAACTTCGCCACCCTTCCCGACGCGGCCAAGTGGATTCTGTCCCTGGGCATGCTGCTCGGGCGGCTGGAGATCATTACCGTGTTTGTACTGTGTATTCCGGCGTTCTGGCGTCACTGATCACCTTGGGTGTCTCCAGAAAACGCACCCGGTACTCGCCGGGTGTGCTGTCGAACCAGCGCCTGAACGCACGGAAAAAGTTGCTCGGATCGGCAAACCCAAGCAAGTAGGCAATTTCCAGCAAGGTCATGCTCGGCTGCGCCAGGTACTGTTCGGCCAGTTCGCGCCGAGTGTCATCGAGCAACGCCTGAAAGCTCGTCCCCTCTTCCTGCAAGCGGCGTTGCAAGGTGCGCTGAGACAAATGCAGCGCTTGCGCGACCGTATCGCGCTTGGGTTCTCCCTGGGGCAGCAGCCGACACAGGACCTGCCGCGCATTGTGGGTCACCCGACTGCCCGAGAATCGCGCCAGGTACTCACCGGCAAACCGGTCGTGCAGCAGTGCCATGGCCTCATTGGCCGTGGGTAACGGTGCCTCCATGTCCGCCGGCTCGAAAATCAGCGCATCGTAGGGTGCGTTGAACGCCAGCGGCGCATGGAAGGTCCGTGTATAAGGTCCGAGGTCCAGGGGCCGATCGCCTTGAAACAGGACCTTGCATGGCTGCAAGGTGCGCCCGGTCAGCCAGTTGCACAAGCCTAGCGCACAGGCAAGCGACGCCTCGGCGCTTTGCCGGGTCGGCGGCAGGTGATCGCCATGCACCGTCAGAATCAGCGCATGGCCTTCGGGTAACAGGCGAAAACTCAGGTCGGCACTTTCGGCAATGATGCGTTGATAGCGCACCAGTCGCTGAAAGCCTTCGGCCAGGGTCCGGCTGGACATCAAGGCATAGCCGACCACATGAAAGGACGCCGGACGCACCACCTTGCCCATGTTCAAGCCAATGGCCGGGTTGCCGGACAACGCTACCGCCCGTTGCCACAGGCGCGTCATCGAATCTTGAGGGAAGCGCGCATCCGGATCATCCAGCGCCGCGTAGTCGAGCCCCAGCTGATTGAACAAGTCCCGGCAATCCAGGCCGTCCATTTCCAGCGCCTTGACAATTCCCATCGCCCAGCTTGAAGAAGTCGTTCGTTCGCTCATGGCGTTTTCTTACGTGATAGGCCGCATCTCGCGACCAATTTCATAAGGATAGTAAAGTGGCGCCTATTGTCACTGGCTGTGGCCAATGATGACTCTAGACTCAAATAAGATCCCCGCAGAACATCCGATCAACAGCACCCAAGCCACAGAGAATGCAGTCGTGGAAAACATAAGACATTTCAACAGCTTCGCCGAGTTCTACCCGTATTACCTCGGCGAGCACAGCAACAGCACCTGCCGTCGGTTGCATTTTGTCGGCACCAGCCTGGTGATGCTGATCTTCGCCATCGCCATCGTCAAAGGCGCCTGGTGGTGGTTGCTGGCCTTGCCGCTGGCCGGCTACAGCTTCGCCTGGGTTGGCCACTTTTTCTTTGAGAAGAACCGTCCGGCGACCTTCCGACACCCGCTTTACAGCCTGCTCGGCGATTTCGTCATGTACCGCGACATGCTGGCGGGCAAGGTGCCGTTCTAGTGGCCTTGAGCCCGGGCTCAATCAACACAATAAGAGGATAGCCGATGAACGCACAGGCCCGTTTCACCCACATGAAGGATGGCACGCAGGAAGACTGGGCCATCATTGCAGCGGACTTCAGCGCCTACGCCAGGCAATTGCCGAAACGGATCGTGGCGCACCTGAAGTTGCTGGAGGGTGACTTTGGCGGCTTCCCGGTTGATCGCCTCACCCACTCATTGCAAACCGCTACCCGCGCCTGGCGCGATGGCCGCGATGAGGAGTACGTCGTGTGCGCGCTCTTGCATGATATTGGTGACACCCTCGGCAGTTACAACCACCCGGACATTGCCGCGGCGATTCTCAGACCTTTCGTCAGCGCCGAAAACCTGTGGATGGTGGAAAAGCACGGGATTTTCCAGGGCTACTACTTCTTCCATTACCTGGGCATGGATCGGCACCTACGTGAGCAGTTCAGCGAGCACCCGCAGTACCGGCAGACCATCGAGTTTTGCGCCAGGTACGATGCGGCGGCCTTTGACCCTGCGTACGAGACGCTCCCCCTGAGTTTCTTCGAGCCGATGATGGAGCGCCTGTTTACCCGGCCGAAAAACTCGATCTATACCGCGGTGCTGGAAGAACACGCCCCGGCCTGAAGACCGGCCGGTTGCCGGCGGTGAGACGTTTACGCCGGCTCTGCCACCTTCACCGCGCTCAGTTGTGCCTCACGCGCCTGGGCGTCCGCCAGCCGGTACAGCTCGATCGTGCCATCCCAATGCTCGATCAGCGCGGTGCAGGACTCCACCCAATCCCCGCAGTTGAGGTAGTCCACGCCACCGACCTTGCGGATTTCCGCGTGGTGAATGTGCCCGCAAACGACTCCGTGCAACCCGCGCTTGACGCACTCGTGGGCAATGGCCTCTTCGAAATCGCTGATAAAGCTGACGGCGGTTTTGACCTTGTGCTTGAGGTAAGCCGACAACGACCAGTAACCGTAGCCGTATCGAGCACGCCAGTGATTGAGCCAGCGATTGAGGGTCAACGTGAACTCGTAGGCCCAGTCCCCCAGAAACGCCAGCCAGCGGTGATAACGGGTGATCACATCGAACTGGTCGCCGTGAATCACCAACAGATGCCGGCCATCTGCGGTGACATGCACGGCCTCGTCCACCAACTGGATATTGCCCAGCATCAGCTTCGAGTAACGCCGCAGGAACTCGTCATGGTTACCGGTGACGTAAATCACCTCGGTGCCGCGCTTGCTCATGGTCAGCAGGCGACGGATCACGTTGGTGTGCGCCTGGGGCCAATACATACCGCTGCGCAGCTTCCAGCCATCGATAATGTCACCGACCAGGTACACCTTGTCGGCGTGGTAGCCCTTGAGGAACTGCGATAAATGCCCGGCCTGGCAATCCCGGGTGCCCAGGTGCACATCAGAGATCCACAAGGTGCGCACGCGTTGTTTACGGCTGGGTTTGGCGAGTTCGGCACGGGTCATGGGCAACCTCTGCGAGATTTTTTGCAAGCTTGCCCCGCAGCGATTAATAGACCATGACAAAAATGCGGCAGTCCGATGACAGCCCGTACCAGGGGGCGAGCGGTGTAAACTGCCGGTCTGCCTAGGGTCTGTTGACGTTTGGTGGCGAACCGCGTTGCTGGGCCAACGTGGGCGAGGCAAGGCGCGGGATGCCGCCAATGGTTGTTCCCTTGGCAAATCCCGCAACGCAGCCTCGCCCACGTTGGCACGCAACCCGAAGGGACGGGGCCCGCTTGGTGCAGGGCTGCGTTGCTCGGAACTTATTTGGAACAACCAAACCGCGTTCCTCGCGCCTTGCCCTGCACCAAGCGGGCATCCGTCGCGGCCGCCACCAAACGTCAACAGACCCTAGGAGACCGCGATGAGACCGATCCTCACGCTACGCCACTACAGCCACGACTT
Organism: Pseudomonas sp. Irchel s3a18; assembly: GCF_900187535.1. Classification (NCBI taxonomy): domain Bacteria; kingdom Pseudomonadati; phylum Pseudomonadota; class Gammaproteobacteria; order Pseudomonadales; family Pseudomonadaceae; genus Pseudomonas; species Pseudomonas sp. Irchel s3a18. The sequence goes on from NZ_FYDV01000007.1 coordinate 125,504, forward strand.
GATCGTCCACAGCCACGACCACGCACAACTGGTGTTCGGCCTGTCGGGCGCGCTCGACTTCGAGGTCGGCGGCCGCGGTAGCCAAGTGGTACAACAAAGCTTCGTGGTGGTGCCGTCCGGTGCCCACCACGCCTGTGGCAGCGCCAATGGCAGCCGTTGCCTGGTGCTCGACGTGCCGAGCGATCAATGGGTATCCCACTCGCTGGGCGAGCACGCCGATGCCAGCCGACGCCTGCTCGACACCCCCGGGCGCCTGCCGCTGGACGCTGGGCAAAGCCAGTTGGTGAGCTGGCTGGCGAGCAGCCCGGTGGACGACCCGCTGATTGCCCAGCAGGGCGCCGTGTTGTTGCTTGCCAGCCTCAACAACGCCGCACCAAGCCAGATGGCCGGCAGACGCCTACCCTACGCCGCACTCAATGCGCACATCGACCAATACGCCGCCTACCCTCTGCAAGTCGCCGACCTGGCGCGCGTTGCCGGACTTTCCAGTGCGCGGGTGCACGCACGCTTTGTCGCCGAATGCGGGCAGACGCCCATGGATTACATCCGCAGCCGTCGCCTGCACATCGCCGTGAAGCTGTTGCGCGAAACCGCGCTGCCCATCGGTGAAGTCGCCTTGCGGGTTGGCTATAGCTCGCAAAGCGCTTTCGCCGCCGCCGTCACTCGCGAGTTCGGTGCTTCCCCCGGCAAACTGCGCCGAGCCGAGACAGAACGCTAGACTGGCGCTAAAAATCGCGAGTCTGGCGACAGACACCCCTGTGGTCCGCCCCTTAAAGTGGCCCCATGCCTGTGTCTTCGTATTAAGGATTGCAATGACTCCGCGTACCGCCCTTGGCGCCCTGCATATCGGTGCACTGATGTTTGGCCTGACCGGTGTGTTCGGCAAACTCGCCGCCGCTTCCCCCGCCATCATCGTCTTCGGTCGGGCGGCCTTCGCCGTGATTGCCCTGGCCTGCTTTGCCCGTTTCGCCAGCAACACCGGCTGGCAGAAAATGCGCGCCGTGGACACCCGCCGCCTGCTGCTCAGCGGCCTGCTGCTGGCCGGGCATTGGGTGAGCTTCTTCATTGCGGTGAAGGTTGCCGGCGTGGCGATTGCGACCCTGGGGTTTGCCAGCTTCCCGGCGTTCACCGTGATCCTGGAGGGTTTGATCTTCCGCGAGCGGATCCGCGCCAACGAAATACTGCTGGTGGTCCTAGTGAGCATTGGCCTGGTGCTGGTCACCCCGGCCTTCGACCTGGCCAGCGAAGCCACCATCGGCCTGCTCTGGGCCGTGGGCTCAGGCCTGTTATTCGCCCTGCTGTCGCTGACCAACCGCGCCAGTTCGGGGCGCATCCCGGCAGTACAGGCGGCGCTGTGCCAGAACGTGGTCGTCGCACTGTGCCTGCTGCCGGTAGCGGCACCTGGCTTGAGTGAGGTACGTGCCCTCGACTGGCTGTGGATAGGCCTGTTGGGGGTGTTCTGTACCGGCCTCGCCCACAGCCTGTTCGTGGCCAGCCTGGCAGTGATCAAGGCGCGTACGGCGGCGATGGTGTTCGCCCTGGAGCCGGTTTACGGGATCACGGTGGCGTGGCTGCTGTTCGGCGAAGACCCGACGCTGCGGATGCTGATCGGTGGTGCGTTGATCATCGTCGCCATCGTGGTATCCAGCAGCCTGTCGGGGAGTTCAGGCAACAAGGCCGTGTCCGCAGAAGCGGTCCCTCACTGAGTCCTGTCGCTGTGACCCAGATCGCGCTCTGGATCGATCTGGTCTCGTACCCGCTGCTTGAGGACCTTGGCCTCAGGGAAACCACCGTCGGCCTTGCGCTCCCAGATCTGCACGCCGTCGCAGCTGATCTGGAACACGCCGCCGGTTCCCGGCACCAGGGACACTTTGCCCAGGTCGTCAGCGAAAGTGCTGAGCAGCTCCTGGGCCAGCCAGGCGGCACGCAACAGCCATTGGCATTGCGTGCAATAGGTGATGACTACTTCCGGTTTGCTGACGGTCATGACGCGCGAAACTCCTGAGGTCGGTGGCGTCCTATAATAACCGCCTTTACCGTTCGCCCGAGATTGCCGATGCGCCGCCTGTTGTCCTGCCTGTTGCTGTGCCTGATGCCCTTGTTCGTGCTTGCCGAGCAAGCGCCACGGCCGAAAATCGGCCTGGTACTGTCGGGCGGCGCCGCGCGCGGCCTGGCCCATATTGGCGTGCTCAAGGCGCTGGAGGAACAAGGCATCAAGATTGATGCGATCGCCGGCACCAGCATGGGAGCGGTCATTGGCGGCCTGTATGCCTCGGGTTACAAGATCGACGAACTGGAAAAGCTGGCCCTGGGCATCGACTGGCAGCAGGCACTGTCCGACGCGCCGCCCCGCGCCGACATACCGTTTCGCCGTAAACAGGATGACCGCGACTTTCTGGTCAAGCAGCAGCTGAGCTTTCGCGATGACGGCAGCCTCGGCCTGCCGCTGGGGGTGATCCAGGGGCAGAACCTGACGTTGCTACTCGAGAGTCTGCTGGCTCACACCAGCGATACCCGGGATTTCGACAAGCTGCCGATACCCTTCCGCGCAGTGGCGACCGATATCGCCAGCGGGGAGAAGGTGGTCTTTCGCAAGGGCCACCTGCCCCAGGTGATTCGCGCCAGCATGTCGATACCGGCCGTGTTCGCCCCGGTCGAACTCGACGGTCGCCTGCTGGTGGACGGCGGCATGACCGACAATATTCCGGTGGACGTAGCCCGCGAGATGGGCGTCGACCTCGCCATCGTGGTCGACATCGGCACCCCGCTGCGCACCCGCAAGCAGATGACGTCGGTGGTCGACGTGCTGAACCAGTCGATCACCCTCATGACCCGCCGCAACTCCGAAGAACAGCTGGCCACCCTGCACAAGGACGACATACTGGTCCAGCCACCACTGGCCAGTTTTGGCGTCACCGATTTCGGCAAGGCCCGGGAGATGATCGATGCCGGCTATCGTGCCACGCGCCTCCTCGACGCACGCCTCGCTGCCCTGGGCCCCGCCACACCGGAGGATGCCGAACTGACCGCGGCCCGGGCACCCGGCCAGCGCACGCCCGTCATCAACGCCATCCGGGTTGAAAACGATTCGAAAGTCGGCGACGACGTGATCCGCTACTACATTCGGCAGAAAGTCGGCGAACCGCTGGACATCGGCCGATTGCAAACCGACATGGGCACGCTGTACGGCCTGGACTACTTCGACCTGGTGCAGTACCGCGTGGTCCACAAGGGGCAGGATCACACGCTGGTGATTCGCGCTCGCGGCAAACGCACGGGCACCGACTACCTGCGACTGGGGCTGAACCTGTCCGACGACATGAAGGGCGACAGCGCCTTCAACATTGGTGCCAGCTACCGCGTGAACGGCATCAACAGCCTCGGCGCGGAATGGCTGACCCGTGCTCAGATCGGTGACCAGCAAGAGCTGTACACCGAGTTCTACCAGCCACTGGACGTGGGGTCGCGCTACTTCATTGCTCCCTATGCCGCTATCGAATCGCAGAACGTGGAAGCCATCCTGGAAAACGATCCGATTGCCGAGTATCGCCTTGAGCGCTATGGCTTTGGCCTGAACCTGGGGCGGCAGATCGGTAACAGTGGTGAAATTCGCCTGGGCGTCGGCGAAGCCTGGGGCAATGCGGATGTGCGCATTGGCGATCAGAGCCTGCCCAGCGAGAGCTTCAACGAAGGGTTCTATGAGCTCAAGTATTCGTTCGACTCACTGGACAACGTCTACTTCCCCCATGCCGGCGAAGACATTGGCCTGTCCTTCCGCGAGTTCGAACCCGGGCTGGGCTCCGACAGCCGTTACCGTCAGTGGGATTTCAAACTGGACAAGGCCCTGAGCTTCGGCCCGGACACCTACGTCTTTGGCGGTCGCTACGGACGCACCCTGGATACCGCCGACGTGGTCACGTCCAGCTTCGTGCTGGGCGGTGCCCGGCAACTGTCGGGCTTTCGCCAGGATTCGATTTCCGGCCAGAACGTCAGCCTGACACGCGCCATCTACTACCGCCGCCTGACGCCGCGCGCCTACTTGCCACTGGACTTCCCACTGTACCTGGGGGCATCGCTGGAGCGCGGTCGGGCCTGGAACAACGACAACGAATTCGACAGTGGGTACATCAACGCGGCCAGCGTGTTCTTCGGTTTCGATACGCCCTTGGGGCCGCTGAATTTCAGTTATGGCTTCAACGATGAAGACGAACAGGCGATCTACATGAACCTTGGGCAAACGTTCTGACCCGTGGCCAGGCACAGCGCTTGGCGACCATCGCCGACCCGTGGCCTAGCGATCGGCATTGATGGCGGTGGGCCTTGTCCGATCCGGCGCACTGCCGAACGGACTGACCAGCTCCCACTGCAGGTCCATCGACAGGTCGTCGTTTTTCAACGGCAACCGATCTGCGGTATCCGGGACAACGGGCGCTACCGAGCGCTCAACCAGCGGCCTGGGCTGGATCACCGGCAGCGGTTGATGAGGGACATCAGGTTCCGGCAGGTCCACCACCTGCCGTCGCTGATGGCGTAAAAACAACCCCAGAAACAACAGCCCGCCAAACCCCGACAAGGCGATGAGCCGCCACGGCATCGAGTCGCTTCCGTTCTCGCTCAACGGGGCAACAGCGACGGGCAAGGGTGCGACCGCCTCGGACCGAGGTTGCCGGGCTGCGGCCAATTGCGCCTGCAGCTCGCTGAATTGCTGGTGCTGATGGGCGATTTGATCATCCCGGGCTTGCAAGCGGGCGCGTAACTCATCGATGGAGTGTTGCAACTGCTGGTTCTGCAGAACGCTGGCGGCCAGTTGTTCCTGTGTCGGATCAACCACCCCAGGCCTGTCACTGGAGGGCATGACCGGGGGCTGGGCCGGTACGACATCTTCGGCGGGCGAGCGCGCTACCGGGACAGGTTCGACACCAGCCAACGGCACGATCCCCGGGGAGCCCGGAGGATCGATCAGCACGGTGTACTCGCGCACTACTCGGCCTTGGGGCTGGTCGAGTTGCAGCAGAAAATTCAGGAAGGGTTCATTGACGGGTTTGTTGGAGGTCACCCGAATCACGCTGCGTGCGCCGCGCAACACCGGTGTGAAGCGAAGCTCGTCAAGCAGACCCGCCCGCTCGATACCCGCCTGGTTGAACTCATCGGCAGTGGCCAGGCCGACCGACAGCTCGCCTTCAGCCAGTGCCTGCGCATCGAGCAGTGCAATCTCTGCCACGAGGGGCTGGTTCAACGCCGAGTGCAGGGAGATTTCGCCCAATCCCAACGCCGGTGTCGCCGTCGAGTAACACAGCACGCCACTGGCCAGAACCCCATGCAGGTAATGCCGCCACGCGGCCGGAAAACGCTTGAACATGAACATCCCCTGGAAAACCGGAACCACCCGTGCGTATTCGCACAGGCTGTACGAACACGTTATTGCCAGGTAGTTCTTATAGTTGGCCCAAGGGGGTGTCTCAAACGTCTGCCCGGGGGGATATGCCTCAGGATTTTTCGAGGTTGGCCAGGATGTGCCCGTGAACCCGCATGCACACCTTCAAATCTGCCTCGTCGACGCCGGCGAACAGTTCGTGGCGCAAGGCGGTGGCAATGGTTTCAATTTGTTCAATCAACGGACGGGCCGATGGACAGAGGACGATTTTTTTCGCCCGACGGTCTTCTGCCACCGCCTGGCGCTGCACCAGCCCCTGGGTTTCCAGACTGTCGAGCAAACGCGCCAGGGTCGGGCCTTCAACTCCCACGCTTTGCGCCAATTCCCGTTGGGTGGGGGCCTGCTCGAAACGTGCCAGGTGCAACAGCACCAGCCAACGTGCCTGGGACAGACCCAGGCCGGCGAGACGACGATCCAGTTCGGCGCGCCAGCCGCGAGACATCTGCGCCAACTGCATGCCAAAACGGTGTTGATCGGTTAACGGCATAAAAAACTCATGATTAGACTGAAATAGAAAACTAATTATTAGTCAGCTAAGCATGACCCTCGACACGAAGCAAGGGCGCCTATGTACTGAATCGTTACATCATGAGAAGTGTTTGTTCACATTTCGAACTCTGACTGCAAGGCCGCCCTCACGCAGTACAACACGCCCTCAGGAACCCGCCCGGCGAACACGCCGGCGATCTCGGCCACTGGCGGCAACTCGCCCTCGCCGTCCAGGAACGCATCCTGGACTTCACCCAGCAGGTCCTCCGGCAGATCCAGCGCCTGTTCCAGCGACAGTTGCTGTTTGCCAATGGCCTCGGCGAGCATCGTGTAGACGTTCTTTTCCGAACACTGCAACTGACCGGCAATCTGCACGGGCGTCATGCCGGCACGGGCCAGGGTAATCAGTTCGTGGCGCAGGTCGGCCACCACTTTCGGCGCCTCGGCCTGGCCGCCCAGGACCTCGAGGAACGCATCGCCATAGCGCTCCAGCTTGCGCGCGCCGACACCGCTGACCCTGGCCATTTCCGCCAGGGTGCCGGGTTGACTGCGGAGCATTTCCAGCAAGGTGGAATCGGGGAAGATGACGTAAGGCGGCACACCGTGTTCTTCGGCGAGCTTGCGACGCAGGGCGCGCAAGGCCTCCCACTGCTCGCGCTCTTCCAGGCGCACCAGTTGGCTGGCCTGGCTGGTACTGCTCTTGGCGGTGGTTTGCGGCTTGAGGTCGCGGCGCAGCTCAAGGGTCACTTCGCCCTTGAGCAGCGGCCGGCAACTGTCGCTCAATCGCAGGCCGCCGTAGCCTTCCAGGTCGATGTCGGCCAAGCCACGCGCCACCAGTTGCCGGAACAGCGAGCGCCACTCACTTTCTGTCCGCGCCTTGCCGACGCCGAACACCGACAAGTGCTGATGACCGGCGCTACGCACCTTTTCGTTGTCCTTGCCCAGCAGCACTTCCACCAGATGCCCGACGCCATAGCGCTGACCGGTACGGTAGATCGTCGACAAGGCCTGACGGGCCGGTTCGGTCGCATCCCAGGTCTGCACGCCATCGACACAGTTGTCGCAGTGGCCGCAGGGCTGGGGCATGTCTTCATCGAAATAGGCCAGCAAGGTCTGGCGGCGGCAACGGGTTTCTTCACACAGCGAGAGCATGGCGTCGAGTTTGTGCTGCTCCAGGCGCTTGTGACGCTCGTCGCCTTCGGAGTTTTGCAGCATCTGCTTGAGCATCAGCACGTCCTGCAGGCCGTAGGCCATCCAGGCGTCCGCCGGCAGGCCATCACGCCCCGCCCGGCCGGTTTCCTGGTAGTACGCCTCGAGGGACTTGGGCAAGTCCAGGTGCGCGACAAACCGCACGTTGGGTTTATCGATGCCCATGCCGAACGCCACGGTGGCCACCATGATCAGGCCTTCCTCGTTGAGGAAGCGCTTCTGGTGATAGGCCCGCAAGTCATTGGCCAAGCCGGCGTGGTACGGCAATGCCGGGTAGCCCTGCTCGCAGAGGAACGCGGCCACTTCGTCGACTTTCTTGCGCGACAGGCAATAGACGATGCCCGCATCGCTGCGGCGCTCGGAAAGGAACGCCAGCAATTGCTTGCGCGGCTGCTCCTTGGGCACGATGCGATAGAAGATGTTCGGCCGGTCGAAACTCGACAGGAAGCGCTCGGCGTCCTGCAGGTGCAGGCGCGTGACGATCTCTTCGCGGGTCCGCTTGTCGGCGGTGGCGGTCAGGGCGATGCGCGGTACATGGGGAAACAGCTCGGCCAACTGGCCCAGTTGCAGGTATTCAGGGCGGAAGTCATGACCCCATTGCGAAACGCAGTGGGCTTCGTCGATGGCGAACAGCGCAATATCAAGGCTTTGCAGGAACGCCAGCATGCGCGGCTGGACCAGGCGCTCTGGCGCCAGGTAGAGCATTTTCACTTCGCCACGCTTGATCCGTGCGGCCAGGTCACGTTGCTGCTCGGGGTTCAGGGTCGAATTGAGGGCCGCCGCGGCAACACCCAGTTCGTCCAGGGTCGCGACCTGATCGTCCATCAGGGCAATCAACGGCGAAACCACGACCGCCAGGCCTTCGCGCAGCAGTGCCGGCACCTGGAAACACAAGGATTTGCCGCCACCGGTAGGCATCAGCACCAGGGCGTCGCCGCCGCTGGCCACGCGCTCAATAATGGCACCCTGGCGGCCACGGAAACTGTCGTAGCCGAAGATGTCCTTGAGGACGCGCTGAGCCTGTTCGAGCATGAAAAACTCCAAATGGTGCTGAATATCCCTGGACACAGGCTGGATCAAAAAACCGCATTGTTCACGGACAGATCCGTAAGCGGATTTGTCCCGGGTGACAGCGGCGCCTGCAGGGCTTTGCAAAACGCGCGAGTATACCCGACCGGCCCCGGGGGCTGTTGAGGTTTGCCCCTGGTGCGACGAATGCCCGTGCAATGCAGGCAAATCCGCCACGCGGCTGGCCTGAGCGCTCAAGAACGCCTAGAATTGGTCATCGTATATTCCCAAGGTAGCCCTCCCAATGTCCTTCGCTGAGCAACTAACCCGCCTGCAAGTCTTCCTCGACGCCGACGAGCTGCATGACGAGGCGCTGGACTACGTGGCCGCCCACGGCTATCTGACCGCCCTGTCGATCTGTTCCGAAAGCGTGCCGGAGCGTGAGTGGATCGACGCCCTGTTCGCTGAAGAACCGCACTACAGCAGCGAAGCCCAGCGCGTGGAAATCGAGTCGACCCTAGTGGCGCTCAAGGCTCACATCGCCCGTCAACTGGCCGCCGATGAAGAATTCGAGCTGCCGTGCGACCTGGATCTGGGCGACGAGCCGGATGACTCCGAACTGCGCGGCTGGTGCATCGGTTTCATGGAAGGCGTGTTCCTGCGCGAAGAAGCCTGGTTCGAAACCGCCGAAGATGAAGTCAGCGAAATGCTGCTGCCGATCATGGTCGGTTCCGGCCTGTTCGACGAGCAGCCAGAGTTCTCCGACATCGCGGCCGATGCCAACCTGATGGATGACATGATCGTGCAGATCCCGGAAGCGCTGACCGCGCTGTACCTGCTGTGCAACGCCCCGGACGAAAAACCGGCGATCCTCAAGCCTCGCCACCACTGAGTCCCCGCCTGTGGCTGATCCCATAGGCAACCGCTCCCTGATGCAGCGCTACGTGCTGCTGGCCATAGGCTGGCTAAGCGTAGCGCTGGGAGTGGTCGGCATCTTCCTGCCCGTACTGCCCACCACGCCATTCCTGTTGCTGGCAGCCGCCTGCTTCGCCCGCAGTTCACCGCGTTTCTACCAATGGCTGGTCGAACACCCTCGCCTGGGCCCCTGGATTCGCGACTACCTGGACGGCAATGGCATCCCGCTCAAGGGCAAGGTCTACGCCATTGGCCTGATGTGGCTGAGCATCGGCCTGTCGTGCTTGCTCGTACCGCTGCCGTGGGCACGCGCGTTCATGCTGACCAGCGCCGTGCTGGTGACGGTGTACATCCTGCGCCAGAAGACCCTGAGCAAACCTTGAGTGCGAGCTCCTGCTGACAACAGCAGCCCGCCGCCCACTCGCCTCTCAACCGACGATCCGCCCTGCCTTTCACCAAACAGCGCCTAAACTCCAGGCATCTGCATGCGAGCAGCCTGACATGCTCCTTAGTCCGCGTAGTCCAGGAAGGTCAACGCTCCGACTTCGGTTCGGTGGATGCTTGTTGTTGACAGTTTTCTTGCTGGCGGGGCTGGGCAGCGTCCGGGCGAACTGGAACTTCGGGCAAATCCTGCAAACGGCCGAAAAACGCTACGGCACGCTGGGCCCCGCAAAAGGACGGATCGAGGCATGGAACCAGATGCTGCAAAGTGAATCAGCGGATCCCGAGCGCGAGCAACTGAGCGCGGTCAATCGCTTCTTCAACCAGCAATTGAGTTTTCAGGACGACACCCGTGTGTGGCGTCAGACCGATTACTGGGCAACCCCTGTCGAATCGCTGGTCAAGGGCGCCGGTGACTGTGAAGACTACGCCCTGGCCAAGTATTTCAGCCTGCGCCAACTCGGTGTTCCCAGCGAAAAACTGCGCATTACCTACGTCAAGGCATTGACCCAGAATCAGGCACACATGGTGCTGACCTACTACGCCAGCCCCACGGCCGATCCACTGGTGCTGGACAACCTGATCGGTGAAATCCGTCCCGCCTCCCAACGCAAAGACCTGCTGCCGGTGTACGCCTTCAACGCCGAAGGCTTGTACATGCCGGGTGCCAACGGTGGCAAACGCAGCGGCGACTCGAAAAGACTGTCGCGCTGGCAGGATGTGCTGCAAAAGATGCAGGTCGAAGGATTCGCCGTGGGTGATGGCTGACACCGCAGATCAACAAGGAGCGCCGCATGTCGCTACTCAAACAGTTGTTCCTGGCCATCTGCCTGTTTCTGCTGGTGGCTTTCAGTGGCAGTTTTTTTGTCGGCCTGGAAAGCTCGCGCGAGCAGATGCTCGGCCAGTTGCGCTCCCACGCCCAGGATGCCGCCACCGCGTTGGGGTTGTCGCTGACCACACAGATCGACGACCCGGCGATGATTGAACTGATGGTCAGTTCGATCTTCGACAGCGGCTATTTTTCCAGCATCCGCGTGGTCAACATCGAAGACGAGAAGATCATGGTGGAGCGCACTGCCACTGCCGCGTCCGAAGGCATACCGGGCTGGTTCGTCAAACTGGTCGACCTGCGCCCCCAGGGCGGCGATGCGCTGATCATGCGCGGCTGGGAGCAGGCCGCACGGGTCGAAGTGCTGAGCAATCCGCAGTTTGCCCTGGCCAAACTGTGGGACAGCACCCTGGGCAGCCTGATCTGGTTACTGCTGTGCGGCTTGCTCAGTGCCGTGTTTGGTGGCTGGCTGCTGCGCCGACAATTGCGTCCGCTGGACACCATGGTCAAGCAGGCCGAAGCCATCAGCCACCGGGAGTTTCTCAGCGCCCCCAAACTGCCGAACACCCCGGAACTCAAGCGGGTGATGCTGGCGATGAACCAGATGGTCGAAAAGCTCAAGGGGCTGTTCGCCGAAGAGGCCGCCCGCAGCGAAAAACTGCGCGCCGAATCCTATCAGGACAGCCTGACGGGGCTGGCCAACCGGCGCCTGCTCGACGAGCAACTGGCCGATCAACTGTTGGTTTCCGAACAAAGCCGTACCGGGCATTTACTGATGCTGCGGGTCAACGACCTGACCGGCCTGAACCAGCGACTGGGTGGCCAGCGCACCGATGCGCTGATCGGCGCCATTGGCCAGTTGCTCAAGCGCCTGGCTCAACAACCTGAACGTCACACCTGGCTGGCCGCGCGCAATCGTGGTGGAGAGTTCAGCCTGCTGACACCGGGCCTGGACACCCAGGACGCGGCGCGCCTGGCCAGCGAGATCAGCGCCACCCTGGAGAACCTGCGCCTGACAGGAGCCAGCGACTGCACACCCGTCGCCCACCTGGGGATCGTCGCCTACGCGCCGGGCGAGACATCAGGCGATGTATGGCTGCGTCTCGATCAAGCCTTGACCCAGGCACAGCGACAACCGGAGCGGCCATGGGTATACCTGGCCCGGTCCGACACTGCACCGAACCAGACCCAGCATGACTGGCGCACCTGGATCGACGACGCCCTGACCCATGGCAAGATGCAGCTGTACTTCCAGCCGGTGGTGCAATGCGCCGACACCCGGCAACTGTTGCATCACAAGGTATTGGCACGCCTGCTCGACCCGCAGGGCGAAGCCATTGCCGCCGGGCACTTCCTGCCCTGGATCGAACGCCTCGGCTGGACCGCGCGGTTTGACCTGGCCATGCTCGAAAACACCCTGGAGTACCTCGCCGAACACCGCCAGCCGCTGGCCCTGAGCCTGTCCGGCAGTACCCTGAGCGATGCCAGCCAACTGCGTATCCTGCTCGACACGCTCGAGGCCCTGCCAGACCTTGCGCCACTGCTGACCCTGGAAATCGACGAACGCCAGTTACCACCGCCTGAAGAGCTGCGCCAGTTGAGCCAAAGCCTGCACAACACCGGCTACCACATCGGCCTGCAACACTTCGGCGGCAGCTTCAACCAGATCGGCAACCTCACCCAACTGGGCCTGGCCTACCTGAAAATCGACGGCAGCTACATCCGCGCCATCGATCGGCAAAACGACAAACGCCTGTTCATCGAAGCGATTTTCCGCGCCACCAACAGCATCGACTTGCCATTGATCGCGGAAATGGTCGAGACCCATGGCGAGCTGGAAGCACTCAGGGGATTAGGGGTGTTCGGGGCGATGGGCCGGTTGATCGGACCACCACAGCCGATGTGATATCCACCAGCACTGTGCTCGCGATGGTCGCTCGATAACGCGTGCGGCCTGGACGCCCCACGTCGCTCTCACGGTCATCGCGAGCACTCGAGCGTCGACCGGCTGCTCCTACAAGGGGCGGCGTTCGCTTGACTGAACAGCATTGTCCTGTCGTTTCAGGTCAGACGGTATCCACCTTCAGCGAATGGTCGCTGAGCATGCCATTGATAATGGTGGCGGTGTCGTGCCCACCGGCAACCACCCCGCCCGCCCCAGGCGTGACGCCGTAGTGATCGGCCAGGTTGACGCCTGCAAGATCGATGGTCTGGGTCGGCGCGGCACCGGCCTTGGCACTGACGTCGATGCTGGTGACCAGTGAGGCGCCGCTGCCGGTGACGGTGAAGTGCAGGTAGTCATCCAGCGAGGCCGTGGTAGCGTTTTCGCCCTGCAGCAACTGCGACAGGTCGAGCTTGTCGGTACCCGGCGTGAAGTCGGTGACCAGGTCATGCCCGCTGTTACCTTGCGACCACTGGAAGGTGTCGACGCCCTGGCCACCGCTCAGGGTGTTGTTGCCCAACCCGCCGATCAGCACGTCGTCACCATCGCCACCATTGAGCACGTCGTGCCCCAAGCCACCGGTGATGACGTTGGCGTTGCCATTGCCGGTCAGGGTGTCGTTGAAATTGGAGCCGGTCAGATTCTCGATAGCGCTCAGGGTATCGGAGCCCGCACCACCGGTGCCCTGTGCACCCAACAGCCCCAGATTGACGGTCACCGCCGATGTGGCATGGGCGTAGCTGGCGGTGTCGGTGCCTGTGCCACCGTCGAGCAGGTCGGTGCCGGTACCACTGAACAACAGGTCATTGCCCGCGCCGCCGTGCAACTCGTTGTTACCGTTGCCCGCCGTGAGCACGTCATTGCCGTCACCGGCATTGAGCATGTTGTTGCCCGCACCGGCCACCAGCACGTCGTCCCCCGAGGTCCCGGTGAGGGTATTGCCTTCCTGATAACTGATGGTGACGTTGGCCGTGTCACTGCCGCCATGGTTATCGTTGGTGGTGTAGGTGCCGTGGTAGTCCGCTGTCACGTCATGGGCGCCGGCATAGTTGACCGTCATGGTCAGTTGGTAGTCTTCCGAGTTGTTCGCACCGCCACCGCTAGGGTTGGTGACGTTGATCACGCGGATCTGGTAGGTACCATCCGCCGCTGCGGCGAGGGTATCGCCATCGGCAATCGCCACGAACGGGGCGCCGTTGAGCGAGTACGCCATGGTGATGCGCCCGGCCGCCAGGTCGTGGTTCAGGTTGAGGGTTTCACCCTGCTTCAGATTGACGGTGATCACGTCTTCATCGTTGGCATTGTTAGCGGAAACGCCCCCCAGATAACCGCTGATCACCAGCAGCGCGGTCATGGTGGCCGCGTCTCCGGCAAAGGAGGCGCGCACGTTCGCCAGGTTCTGGTTGGCGGCATTATTGTTGTTGGTGCCGGTGAAGTTGATGGCCCCGGTGCCGGTAAAGTCAGCGCCCTTAGCTATCCAGCCGGTGTTGAAGGTCGTTGGTGTAGCCGTCAGCAGATTGCCATTGGCATCGCTGTCGTTCGCCAGCAACAACTCGCCCGGTACCACGATGCTGCTCGACAACACGTTGGTAATGACGTGGTCATCCCCCGCCACTGGCGCCAAGTTCGGCATGACATTGATCGTCAGCGTGGCAGTGGCGAGGTCGCCATCGTTGTCACTGACCGTGAAGCCGATACTCTCGGTGACCTGCACCGACGTGGTCTTCTGCGAGGTGTAGGTGTAATCACCCGTGTCGAGGTTGATCACCAGGGTACCGCCCTTGGTCGTAGCGATGCTGATGCTGTTGTCGACCGTGTTGAAGGTCCCGCGGTTGGTACCGCTGAAGGTCAGCGAACCGGCGTTGGTATTGCCTTGGGGGTCGTAGGTGTAGGTGGTCCCATCGATCACGATGGATTTGATAAAGCCGCCATCGGCGCCGAAGGTACCGCCCTCGCCCAGCAATGTGCCGGTGACCGGCGCGCCGACCACCGTGCCCGAAAGCACCGAGTTGAGCTGCACCAGGTCGGTCACGACCACTGCACTGGTGTCGGTGTGGACAGCACCGTTGTACGACAATGGATTGAGGTTGGCGTTACTCACCCCAGCGCCCAGGCCGATGGCGTAGTTGTTGATGTCATTGGCGTCTAGGAACGCCTTGAGCGCCGTCTCGTCGGCCGTGCCGATTTCCTGTCCCAATGTCGGAGCACCGTCGGAGAAGAAATAGCCGACATTCTGCGCACCGGTGAGTTTTCCGGCTTTGTTGAACGCGGTTTGCATCATTGCCACCGCCGCATCGTAGTTGGTCCCCCCGCCGGCTGAGAGGCCGGCAACGATGAGTTTGGCCGTGGCGACATCGACCCAGACCGTCGAGGTGTTGTTAGTGGCGCTGCTGCTGAAAGTGACGATCTGCACTTTGACATCACCCAAGTCGTCGTACTTGTCGAGCAACGCACTGATGGCCGCTTTAGCCAGGTCCAACCGGGTTCCACCTCCCGGGACACCGGATGACTGATCCATGCTGCCGGACACGTCGATCACCAGCAGCAGATTGGAGTCGATCTCCACCGCTGGCACCGAGCGCTCGGCAGCCACGGCTTTGGGCACGTCATCGACGATGTTCACCAGGATGGTACTGGTGGTGGAATTGCCCAAGGCATCGGTCGCCTTGTAGGTGAAGCTTTCTGTCAGGGTGTTGGGCCCGTCATTGGCGTTGGGCAAGGTTTTCGGCGCCGAGGTCAGGGTGTAGGTGTAGGTGCCGTTCGGGTTGAGCACGATTTGCCCATAGTTGCCGGTGTCGCTACCCACCAGTGTGTAGGTGAGCGCGCCACTGCCACCGCTGACCGAGCCCACCAACGTGCCGGTGGAGGTCTCCCCCGTATTGCCCGGGTCACTGCCGGTGACGGTACCGGCGGCTAGGTCCTGGCCGTCCTGGGTCAGGTCCAGGGCTTTTTCGTAGACCGTGACATCCGTGTCAACGACCGCCGTCAGACCGTTGTCGGTGACATGGATGGTGATGGTGGTGGTGCTTTCATCGCCGTCGGCATCACGAACGGTGTAGACGAACGTGTCGGTGGCGCCCGGTGGGGTCACCGAGTCCGGATTACTGTGGTATACCGCGTTGCCCGCGGCGTCCAGGGTCAGGTAACCATAGGTGCCGCCGATGTTGGTGCCCAGGCCACCGCTGGCCGGAGTCGCGGTATTGCTGCCAGCCCTCACGCCCACCACGGTCGCACCGTCGGCGCCATTGATGTCGTTACCCAGTACCGCGAGATTGAGGGTTGTGCCTTCGATCACGGAGCCGCTGTCGGGTTTGGCCGCTGGCACGTCGTCGACGATGCTCACGTCCAGCGAGTCGGTCGCGATGGTGCCGTTGCTGTCGGTGACTGTCACGCTGAAGGATTCGCTGAGGCTGTTGCTGCCGCCGGCGGTCGGGTGGTTTTCGTTGTCGTTGAGGGTATAGCTGTAGCTCACCAGCCCGCTCGCCGAGTCGTAGCCGGTGATGGTCAGGGTGTTGCCCAGGCCGGTGGTGAAGGTTTGCGGGAAGCCGGCGTTCACGCCGTTAGTCACCACATTGATGCCGCCGACGCTCAGGGTCTGTACGCCGTCCAGTGCCGTGACGGTGAAGGTAGCGCTCTGGGTCAGGTTTGAACTGCCCGGTGCCGAGCCGTCGCCGAGGTTTTTTTCGTAGACCGTCAGTTCACCGCCCTCGACCTGGAGCCCGGTGATGGTCACCGGATCGTCGTTGTTGTGGACATTGAGCACCAGGGTCGCGGTGCTGGTATCGCCGTCAGCGTCGGTAAGGGTGTAGGTGAAGGTCTCAGTGCCGTTGGTTTTCAGCGCCAGGAACGCGGGGTTGCCAGTGTCGACGGTGTAGGTGTAGGTGCCGTTGGCCGCCAGGACCAATTGGCCGTAGGTGCCGTTGACGGTTTGCGCGGTGATCGGCCCGGTCGGTACCCGATCCGCGCCCTGGGTGTCGTTGCTCAGCACATTACCGCTAAGGATGGTCTGTATTTCGCTGGCGGCTCCGGCGTTACTGTCGTTCACCGCCGCCGGCACATCGTCGACGATGCTCACGTCCAGTGAGTCAGTCGCGGTGGTGCCGTTGCTGTCGGTGACCGTGACGCTGAAGGATTCGTTGAGGCTGTTGCTGCCGCTGGCGGTCGGGTGGTTTTCGTTGTCGTTGAGGGTATAGCTGTAGCTCACCAGCCCGCTCGCCGAGTCATAGCCGGTGATGGTCAGGGTGTTGCCCAGGCCGGTGGTGAAGGTTTGCGGGAAGCCGGCGTTCACGCCATTGGTGACCACATTGATGCCGCCGACGCTCAGGGTCTGTACGCCGTCCAGTGCCGTGACGGTGAAGGTAGCGCTCTGGGTCAGGTTTGAACTGCCCGGTGCCGAGCCGTCGCCGAGGTTTTTTTCGTAGACCGTCAGTTCACCGCCCTCGACCTGGAGCCCGGTGATGGTCACCGGATCGTCGTTGTTGTGGACATTGAGCACCAGGGTCGCGGTGCTGGTATCGCCGTCG
>NZ_FYDV01000007.1:142390-253120 GCF_900187535.1 Pseudomonas sp. Irchel s3a18
GGAGCCGTCGCCGAGGTTTTTTTCGTAGACCGTCAGTTCACCGCCCTCGACCTGGAGCCCGGTGATGGTCACCGGATCGTCGTTGTTGTGGACATTGAGCACCAGGGTCGCGGTGCTGGTATCGCCGTCGGCGTCGGTAAGGGTGTAGGTGAAGGTCTCAGTGCCATTGGTTGTCAGCGCCAGGAACGCCGGATTGCCGGGGTCGACGGTGTAGGTGTAGGTGCCGTTGGCCGCCAGCACCAATTGGCCGTAGGTGCCGTTGACGGTCTGCGCGGTGATCGGCCCGGTCGGTACCCGATCCGCGCCCTGGGTGTCGTTGCTCAGCACATTACCGCTAAGGATGGTTTGCGCTTCACTGGCAGTTCCCGCGTTGCTGTCGCTCACCGCCGCCGGCACATCGTCGACGATGCTCACGTCCAGTGAGTCAGTCGCGGTGGTGCCGTTGCTGTCGGTAACGCTCACGGCAAACGACTCGCTGAGGCTGTTGGTGCCGCTGGCGGTCGGGTGGTTTTCGTTGTCGTTGAGGGTGTAGCTGTAGCTCACCAGCCCGCTCGCCGAGTCGTAGCCGGTGATGGTCAGGGTGTTGCCCAGGCCGGTGGTGAAGGTTTGCGGGAAGCCGGCGTTCACGCCGTTAGTCACCACGTTGATGCCACCGACGCTCAGGGTCTGTACGCCGTCCAGTGCCGTGACGGTGAAGGTACCGCTCTGAGTCAGGTTTGAACTGCCCGGTGCCGAGCCGTCGCCGAGGGCTTTTTCGTAGACCGTCAGTTCGCCGCCTTCGACCTTGAGCCCGGTGATGGTCACCGGATCGTCGTCGTTGTCGACAGCCAGGGTCAGCGTCGCGGTGCTGGTATCGCCGTCCGCGTCGGTAAGGGTGTAGGTGAAGGTCTCAGTGGCGTTGGTTTGCAGCGCCAGGAACGCCGGGTTGCCGGTGTCGAGGGTGTAGGTGTAGGTGCCATCGGCGGCCAGCACCAGTTGGCCATAGGTACCGTTGATGGTCTGCGCGGTGACCGGTCCAACACCGGGTCCGGTCGGCACGCGGTCGGCGCCCTGGGTGTCGTTGCTCAGTACGTTACCGCTGAGGATGGTCTGTATTTCGCTGGCGGCTCCGGCGTTACTGTCGTTCACTGCCGTCGGCACATCGTCGACGATGTTTACGTCCAGCGAATCGCTGGCGGTAGTGCCGTTGCTGTCGGTGACCGTGACGCTGAAAGATTCGCTGAGGCTGTTGGTGCCGCTGGCGGTCGGGTGGTTTTCGTTGTCGTTGAGGGTGTAGCTGTAGCTCACCAGCCCGCTCGCCGAGTCGTAGCCGGTGATGGTCAGGGTGTTGCCCAGGCCGGTGGTGACGGCCTGCGGGAAGCCGGCGTTCACGCCATTGGTGACCACGTTGATCCCACCGACGCTCAGGGTTTGCACACCGTCCAGCGCCGTGACGGTGAAGGTGCCGCTTTGGGTCAATAAAGGAGTGCCAGGGGTGGAACCGTCGCTGAGGGCTTTTTCGTAGACCGTCAGTTCGCCACCTTCAACCTTGAGCCCGGTGATCGTCACCGGATCGTCGTTGTTGTGGACATTGAGCACCAGGGTCGCGGTGCTGGTATCGCCGTCCACGTCGGTAAGGGTGTAGGTGAAGGTTTCGCTGCCGTCGGCTTTCAGCGCCAAAAATGCCGGATTGCTGGTGTCGACGGTGTAGGTGTAAGCGCCATCGGCGGCCAGCACCAGTTTGCCGTAGGTGCCATTGACCGTCTGCGCGGTGACCGGCCCGGTCGGTACACGGTCGGCGCCTTGCACATCATTGCTCAGCACGTTGCCGCTGAGGATGGTCTGTATTTCGCTGGCGGCTCCCGCATTGCTGTCATTCACCACCGTCGGCACGTCGTCGGTGATGTTGATGTCTAGCGAGTTGGTCGCCGTGTCGCCGTTGACGTCCGTGGCAATGACGCTGAAATGCTCGCTCAGGTTGTTGGCGCCATCACTTGCCGAATGGGCTTCGTTGGACACCAGGGTGTAGCTGTAACTGACCACGCCTGTGGCCGGGTCAAAACCGGTGATGGTCAGGGTGTTGCCCGCGGCAGAGATCATCGATTGCGGGAAACCCGCGACCACGCCACCACTGACGACGCTGATCCCGCCCACGTTCAGGCTCGACAGGCCATCTGGCGCCGAAACACTGAAGGTACCGCTTTGGGTCAGCGCCGAAGGATTGCTGGCCGAACCCTGGGCCAGGTTGGCTTCACTGAGGGTCAACTCGCCGCCTTCTACCGACAGGCCGGACAGGCTCACCCCGTTGTTCACCGGTGGCGGAACAAATCCATCATCGCCGTCCTCTTCTGGCACGGGTGCAATGCGCTCCGGGACGAATTCAGGGATACCGTTGAAACCGGCGGTGGGAAAGCCAATGATCGGCTCAACCCGCCCGGCCACCTCTTCCAGCAGTACAAAGGTGTGCCCGCCTCCCGCCGCGCCAGTCCCGCCTGCACCTGCACCGCTGCCAGGCCCGGCAGCCGTGGCTTCAGCGGTCTGGGTCGGGTCGGCACCGGCCGCAATGGCTTTTTGCAGTTGTTCGACATCGGTCAATTGCGCGGCACTCGGCGCCACCACTTCGGGCGTGCTCACGTGCCCGGCCTGATTGGCCAGCAGTTGCGCCGTCATTGACAGGCTGCTGTCACGCCCAAGGGTCAACTCCTGACCGTTGCTCAGGTGCACGGCCACCGCGCCCGCGGCACCGGTAATCAGTTGCTCGCCGGCAAACAGCCGATCCCCCTCGATCAGGGGACGCCTGGTGCCATCCGCTGCCTGTGCGAAAACCTGACCCACAACCTTGCTGACGGTACCGATGAGCGTTGCCATGTGACGTCCTCCGCTGCCGACATCCATCGGCATCTGGGTTGTGCAGAGAAGTACGCATGGCACTAACGGGTGGCTTGGCGGACCTGGCGCCCGGCAGCACTTCCACCCCAAGGTAAAAGCCCTTGCCTGACGACGATCTCGCCTCGCTTGCCCTACGCAGATGGCCTGGATTTGAGCAGAACAAAACTCAATGGAATCATCCACTCAGCGCCGCCAGCCGTTCTACGAGGGTGACCCCACGGTATCCTACCGGAAAAGTGACAATATTTTGTCGCCCCTAAAACCGTGCAGCCTCCATCCCCTCCAACACTTCTCCACCCTATGTTGCAAAATGGGTTGAACTTTTTCAGTCCCGAAAAGCGCCATAAAGCTCGTAAACACGGGACTTACGGTGTGAACAATGTGCTGGATTTTTCAGGGCGCATAAGTTTTTTTCGACATAGTTCTTATGAGAAATGCTTCTTAGCTTCTCCCTAGGATGTTCTTAGCTCTGTTGTTACAAGCTTGGAACGGTTTGAACTATAAGTCGCGTCATTTTTTTGGCGACAACAAAGCACTATTAGGACACAGGGAGAAGTACCCCATGCGCGTTTTCACGCCCCTCTGCAGCGCGATTCTGTTGGCCATGGCCTGCACTCATCAGGCCCAGGCCATGTCACTGACCGACGCAATTCAAAGCACGCTGGACAACCATCCGGAACTGCATGCCAGCGAGAACAACCGCCTGTCCGCCGATGAAGACGTGAAGGTCGCCAAAGGGGGTTTCTATCCGTCACTGGACCTGAATGCCGGCTACGGCCGCGGCTACAGCGACAACTCCACGACCCGCGGCCTGACGCCCGGTGGCCATAACACTGAAACCGAGTGGTACACCCAATCCGAACTGCGCCTGCGGCAAATGCTGTTCGACGGTTTCAACACCGCTAATGAAGTCGGACGCACCCGGTCGGTCGTCAACTCCCGCGCCTACTTCACCCGTGGTACCGCCGAAAGCCTGTCCCTGCGCACCATCGAGGTGTACCTCGAAGTACTCAAGCGCCGCGAACTGGTGACCCTGGCCACCAACAACCTGCAAGCGCACTTGCGGGTCAACGACCAGATCGGCCTGCGCACCGATCGCGGCATCGGCAGCACCGCCGACCTTGACCAATCGAAAGCGCGCCTGGCCCTGGCGCAAAACAACCTCGACACCGCCCAGGTCGATCTCGCCGATGCCGAAGCCAACTTCTTCAGTGCCGTGGGGCGCATGCCCGATGAGCTGGAAACCCTGCCGTCGATTCGCGGCGAGGTTCCCCAAACCCTGCCGGACGCTCGCCAGGCCATGATGGATAACAACCCGTACCTCAAATCCGCCCAGGCCGACGTGAACGCCGCCGAAAGCCAGTACGAGGTCGCCAAGTCGCCGTTCTATCCACGCTTCGATGCAGAGGCGGCGGTCGGTGCCGACGACAACCTCCAGGGCGACCTGGGCCACGACAACGAGTGGCGCGTGGGCGTGATCATGAACTACAACCTGTTCCGCGGCGGCAGCGACAAGGCCCGCCTGCAATCGGACGCACACAAGATCAACCAGGCCATGGACATCCGCAACAACGCCTTGCGCATGCTCAACGAGAACATCACCCTGGCCTGGAACGCCATGGTCAACGCCAAGAAACAACTCCCGACCGCCCGCGAATACGCCGAGACCTCGGTGCGCGTACGGGCGGCCTACCAGGATCAGTTCGGCCTCGGCCAGCGGACCCTGCTCGACCTGCTCGACAGTGAAAACGAGCTGTACAACTCCAGCCGGCGCTACACCGAAGTGCGCTACACCGAGGAGTTCTCCATGTACCGCGTCCTGGCGAACATGGGCGAACTGCTGACGAAAGCCAAGGTGGTGGTTCCGGCCGAAGCGATTGCGCAAACCGACGTGAAAAGCGAAGCCCGCCTACCCGAAATACGCTAGTTCACTGGGGGGCCTGATGTGACCAGCATGGAATCCGGCAACACTGGCGTTGACCCGCGCCTGAGCTTTGATGATCCGCTGTTGGATGGGTTGCTGATCCTGTGCAAGCTACATGACTGCACCGTCAGCCGGGCCAGCCTCAGTGCTGGCCTGCCACTGGCCAAACAGCGCCTGAGCCAGGATCTACTCCCTCGCGCGGCAGCCCGTGCCGGCCTGCAGGCACGTGTATTGAGGCGTGAACTGGAGTCGATTTCAGCGCTCAACCTGCCGGTCATGTTGCTGCTCCGGAATGGTCGCTGCGCGGTCTTGCGGCGTTGGGGGGCAAACGGCAAGGCGCTGATTCTGCCCAGTGAGGCTGAGGGCGGAGAACAATGGGTCAGCCGTGAGGAGCTGGCCGAGGAATACAGTGGCCAGGCGCTGTTCGCCCGGCCACGGCATGAGCTCGAGGACCTGCGCTCACCGTTGGTACCTCGGGTCGAGGCGTGGTTTCGCGACACGCTCAAGCTGTCGCGCTGGCTCTACAGCGACGCAATTCTGGCGAGTTTCCTGATCAACCTGCTGGGCCTGATGGTCCCGCTGTTCGTGATGCAGACCTACGATCGGGTGGTACCGAACCAGGCCACCTCAACCTTGTGGGTGCTGGCTATCGGCTTGTTGATCGGCACCGGATTCGAGCTGGTGCTGCGGATCGTACGTGCGCACTTGCTGGACACGGCCGGCAAGAAAACCGACGTAATCCTGTCCGCCACCCTGTTCGAACGCATCACCGGCATGTCGATGAAAGCACGTCCCGCCACCATTGGCGGGTTTGCCCAGAGCATCCATGACTTCCAGGGCCTGCGCGAGTTTCTCACCGCCGTGACCCTGACCAGCCTGATCGACCTGCCCTTTGCCGTACTGATGCTGGTGGTAATCGGCCTGCTCGGCGGCTGGCTGGTGGTCATCCCGCTGATGGCCTTCCCGCTCACCATCCTCTTCGCGATGATGATTCAGGTACGTCTGCGCGACACCGTCCAGAAAAGCCTGGCACTGGGGGCCGAACGCCAGGCCGTGCTGATTGAAACCCTGGGCGGCCTGGAAACCCTCAAGGCCTGTAGCGCCGAGAGCGAACGCCAGCACAAATGGGAAAGCACCCACGGCGCCCTCACCCGCCTCGACAGCCATGCGCGCAACCTCTCGGCGCTGGCCACCAACGGCACCCTGTTCATCCAGCAGTTCTGCGGCATGGCGACCATCGTCGCCGGGGTCTACAGCATCATCGCCGGCAACCTCAGCGTGGGCGCGCTGGTGGCAACCTACATGCTTGGCAGCCGCGTCCTCGCGCCACTGGGACAGATCGCCGGGTTGATCACCCGCTACCAGCAAGCCCGGTTGACCATGCGCAGCACCGATGCATTGATGGCGCTACCCCAGGAGCGCGACACCCGGCAACGCCCACTGGAGCGTACCCAACTGCAAGGCGCACTGGACGTCAGTGGCGTGACCTTCCACTACAACGGGCAAAATGCCCCGGCATTGTCTGGCGTCAGTTTCAGTGTCAAACCCGGCGAACGTATCGGCATCATCGGCCGCAGCGGATCAGGCAAAAGCACCCTGGCCCGCCTGGTGATGGGGTTCTACGCCCCGGATGAAGGCCAGCTGTTGCTCGACGGCCTGGACCTGCGGCAACTGGACGTCGCCGACCTGCGCCAACAGATCGGCTATGTGGCCCACGACCTGCCGCTGCTGGCCGGCAGCCTGCGCGACAACCTGACGCTCGGCGCGCGCTACATCAGCGACTCACGGATGCTCGAAGTCGCCGAGTTGACCGGTGTCACCGAACTGGCCCGCCAACACCCGCACGGCTTCGACCGGCCAGTGGGCGAGCGCGGCCAACTGCTGTCCGGCGGTCAGCGTCAAGCGGTGTTGCTGGCCCGCGCATTGCTGTTGGACCCACCGATCATGGTCCTCGACGAACCCACCAGTGCCATGGACAACAGCAGTGAAGACATCCTGCGCCAGAAACTGCACCCCTGGGTAAAAGGCAAGACCCTGCTGCTGGTCACCCACCGCACCTCGATGCTCAGCCTGGTGGATCGGCTGGTGGTGCTGGACAACGGGCGGATCGTCGCGGACGGCCCGAAAGAAGCGGTTATCGATGCACTGCGCAAGGGCCGTGTCGGCTCTGCGGCCGTCTAGGAGTCGCTTATGCCTGAGTCCCCCCCTGGATCATTGCCCTCTTCACCTGAGCCGCGCGGCTACTTTGGCAGTTTCCGCAAAAGCGCAGAACGCGAGTTCATGCACGAAACCGCCGACGCCTCGCTGCAGGATTCGCCCCGCAGGTCGCGGATCACCGTGTGGCTGACCGCCGCGCTGATCATCACCGCCCTGGTGTGGGCCAAGCTGGCGGTCTTGCAGGAAGTCACCATGGGTGAAGGCAAGGCCATTCCGTCGAGCAAGGTTCAAGTCATCCAGAACCTTGAAGGCGGGATCGTCACTGAGATTTTCGTGCGCGAAGGGCAGATGGTGAACAAGGGCGACACCCTGATCCGCCTCGATGACACACGCTTCCTGTCAAACAAGGGGGAAAGCGAGGCCGATCGTTATGCCCTGATGGCCCAGGTCGAACGCCTGTCTGCCGAAGCCGAGGGCCGGCCGCTCAAGCTGTCGGACGAGGTCGTGTCCAAGGCCCCGCAAGTGGCCGAAGACGAGCGCGCCCTGTATGACCAACGGCAACGCCGACTGGCCAGCGAACAGCGCACGCTGACCGAACAACTTCGGCAGAAAACCCAGGAACTGGCGGAGTTTCGCTCCAAACAAGGGCAATACAGTTCAAGCCTGGCGCTGCTGAACCAGGAAATGAACATGTCCGCGCCGCTGGTGGGTACCGGGGCGGTGTCACAGGTGGAGATCCTGCGGCTCAAGCGCAGCGCCGTGGAAATCCGTGGCTCGCTGAATGCCACCACCCTGGCGATCCCACGGGCCGAATCGGCGATTGACGAGATCAGGAGCAAACTCGATGAGTCGGTGCAGGGCTTCCGCTCGGACGCCGCCAAGGAACTCAACGAGAAACGCACCGACCTGTCGAAAATCACCGCCACCAGCATTGCCATCGACGACCGGGTGACCCGCACCACTGTGGTTTCGCCGGTTCACGGGATCATCAAGGTGCTCAAGGTCAACACCATCGGCGGCGTGGTTCAACCGGGCAGCGACATGGTGGAAATCGTGCCCCTGGAGGACAACCTGCTGATCGAAGCCAAGGTCCGCCCGCAGGACGTGGCCTTCCTGCATCCGGGTCAGAAAGCCATGGTCAAGTTCAGCGCCTATGACTACACGATCTACGGCGGCCTGTCGGCCAAACTCGAACTGATCGGCGCCGACACCATCACCGACGACAAGGGCAACAGCTTCTATCTGATCCAGGTGCGCACCGACAAAAACCACTTGGGGGGCGACGTCAAACCCCTGCTGATCATCCCCGGCATGGTCGCCACGGTGGACATCATTACCGGCGAGAAAAGCGTGCTCGATTACCTGCTCAAACCCGTACTCAAGGCCAGGACCGAGGCGATGCGCGAGCGGTAGGCCTGTATCGTTTAATGTGCACACCATCTCCGTGGCGAGCGAGCTTGCTCGCGCTGGGGTGTGGAGCGCCCCCCCCCAAAAAAAGCTACCGCGGTCTTTCAGCAAGACTTTGGCGGCCGCTCTTGGGGCCGCTACGCCGCCCAGCGCGAGCAAGCTCGCTCGCCACAGAAGACTTCATTGCCCATGATTCTTGCGGTAAGTCTCTTCACCCATCGCCGCGATCTGTCCCTCGATCAATGCCTCAAACGGTTTGAGCAACGCATCGAACGAAGTCGGCGCTTCGAGCACTTGCAACGCCTGCACGATCGCTTCCACCGTCGACAACGCACCAGGCCCCGGCGCCTTGCGCAAGCGATAGCGCGACACACCGCCATCGGCCAGGGTCACCCTTGGCAACGCGGCCAGCAGCGGATTGAGGTGCAACATCTTGCGCGCCTTGCGCCAGGTGCCATCCGGCACCACCAGTAGCAGCGGCTCATCCGTCGCGGTATACGCCTGCATCGGCTGCGCATCGTCCGCTGGAAACAGCAGGCGGGCCTGATAACCGGGCGGGTTGAGCAGCGTCGACAAGTCCTCGAATACCTCACCGACGATCAACTCGGCATTGTTCAGGCCCAACGCCGCCAGGCGCGCGGTGTTCAGCGCATGGCTCACTTCACTGGGATGCTGCAACAACAGCACCCGGGTGCGGCTGTCCAGGCTCGGGATCAGCGGGCACAGGCAATGGGTTTGCGGGCGCAGGCAACGGGCGCATTGTTTTCTGGACATGGGGCTCTCCCGATCAGGCCTGATTGAGTTGTGCTTTGAGCAAGTCACGGAAAGTCTGGATCAGTGGCTCGCGGCTACGTCCCCGGCGCACGATCATCGAGAACGGTGCCTGGTAGCCGAAGGTGGCCGGCAGCAACACGCGCAGGTCGCCCTTGTCAGCCCAGGCCTGGGCGTAGTGTTCCGGCAAGTAACCGATGTAGGCACCGGACAGCACCAGAATCAACTGAGCTTCCATACTGTCCACCGTCGCCGCGCTGTGCTTGAAGCCGTGGCGCGCCAGTTCCGCCTGGCTCCAGTAACCGCGACCGACCATGCGTTGCTGGGTGATCAGTTGCTCGGGAATCCGTCGCTCGGTGAACAATGGATGGCGATTGCTGCAATATAACCAGTGCTGCTCGCGGTAGAGCGGCATGTAGACCAGGCCGCTCATGCGTGTGGAGAACGCACCGATGGCCAGGTCCAGGCGGTTGTCCTGCACCCCCAGTTGCAGTTCGTAGGGGCTCATCACCGACAGGTGCAGGTGCACCGCCGGGTGTTCCTGGCTGTAGGCGCCAATGGCTTCGGCGAAGGGCAAGGCCTTGTCGCTGACGGTGGAGTCGATCACCCCAAGGTTGAGCGTGCCGCGCAGCTCGCCCTTGAGGGCCGCCGCGTATTGTTCGAAACCTTCGAGTTCCCCCAGCAGGCGCAAGGTCTCCTGATGGAACAGCTCGCCCTTGCTGGTCAAGCTGAAGCCGCCCCGGCCTCGATGACACAGCACCAGCCCCAACGCCCCTTCGAGCTGGCTCATGTAGGTGCTGATGGCCGACGTCGACAGGTTGAGCTCATGCTGGGCGTTGGCAAACCCCTGATGACGCACCACGCTGACGAAGATGCGCAATAGCTTCAGGTCGGGTAAAGCGTTGGCCATGGAGGGCTCCGATTGCAAGACCATAGATCGTGGGAACGATCGGAACCAAGTCTATAGCCGCCAGCAGCATTAGTTTAGAAAAATCTGAACTAAGTATTTGCCGGTAGCGATTCTTCTGCGGCACTCCATTTCGCAGAATCCGCCCAACAGGTGCCTGTGCATGCCCTATGCACCGAGCAACCCCATGAATAAAACAATGACGATGAGGCCATACCCGTGGACAAAGTTCTTCACCAACCACTGGGCGGCAACGAAATGCCGCGCTTCGGCGGCATCGCCACCATGATGCGACTCCCCCACCTGAAAACCGCTGCCGGCCTGGACGCTGCCTTCGTAGGCGTGCCGCTGGACATCGGGACTTCGCTACGCGCCGGCACCCGTTTCGGGCCACGGGAAATTCGTGCCGAGTCGGTGATGATCCGTCCGTACAACATGGCCACCGGCGCCGCACCATTCGATTCGCTGTCCGTTGCCGATATCGGTGACGTGGCGATCAACACGTTCAACCTGCTGGACGCCGTGCGCATCATCGAAGAGTCCTACGACGAGATCCTCGAGCACGACGTGATCCCGCTGACCCTCGGTGGCGACCACACCATCACCCTGCCAATCCTACGTGCGATCCACAAAAAGCACGGCAAGGTCGGCCTGGTGCACATCGATGCTCACGCCGATGTGAACGATCACATGTTCGGCGAGAAAATCGCCCACGGCACCACCTTCCGTCGCGCCGTCGAAGAAGGCCTGCTGGACTGCGACCGTGTGGTGCAAATCGGTCTGCGCGCCCAGGGCTACACCGCTGAAGACTTCAACTGGAGCCGTAAACAGGGCTTCCGTGTGGTGCAGGCCGAAGAGTGCTGGCACCAGTCGCTGGCACCATTGATGGCTGAAGTGCGGGAAAAAGTCGGCAACGGCCCGGTGTACCTGAGCTTCGACATCGACGGCATCGATCCGGCCTGGGCCCCGGGCACCGGCACCCCGGAAATCGGTGGTCTGACCACCATTCAGGCCATCGAAATCGTCCGTGGTTGCCAGGGTCTCGACCTGGTCGGTTGCGATCTGGTAGAAGTCTCGCCGCCTTACGACACCACCGGCAACACCTCGCTGCTGGGCGCCAACCTGCTGTACGAAATGCTCTGCGTACTGCCGGGCGTGGCGCACCGCTGAGGCCTGACCATGAACGCACATGATCAGGTTCTCAACGCGGCCGCCGAACTGGTGTCGGCGTTCGCCCGAAATGATCGCGAAGCTTACTTCGGCGCGTTCAGCGCGGACGCCAGCTTCGTGTTCCACACCCTCGAAAAGCCACTGCTGTCGCGCGATGCCTATCAGGTGTTGTGGGACAACTGGCGCATCGAGGAAGGCTTCGAGGTGCTGGCATGCACCTCAAGCAACGCCTTCGTCAGCCTGCAGGGTGACGTGGCGGTGTTTGTCCATGACGTGGCCACGAAGCTGCGCATGCAAGGGGAGCAACACTTCAGCCAGGAACGCGAAACCATTGTGTTTCGCAAACAACCAGAAGGCCATTGGCTGGCCTGCCACGAACATTTGTCCGCCATGCCGGAAGGGCTGCCACCCCCTTAGCCAAGACAGGTGACGCTCACACACGATGAGCGCGCCTTGATGATCGGAGCAGATCATGAATAACAACAACAAAGAACACCGCCTTAGCAGCATCGAAACAAACGGGGTCGAACAGATCCCCGACCACGAACGCGACGCCCGACCCAGCGACCTGTTTCGCTTGATCTTCGGCGGCGCCAACACCTTTGCCACTGCCGTGCTCGGCAGTTTCCCGGTGCTGTTCGGCCTGTCGTTCCAGGCGGGCGTCTGGGCGATTGTGCTGGGCGTATTGCTGGGCGCCCTGATCCTCGCCCCCATGGGCCTGTTCGGTCCGATCAACGGTACCAACAATGCCGTGTCGTCCGGTGCACACTTTGGCGTCCACGGACGGATCGTCGGTTCGTTCCTGTCGTTGCTGACTGCCATCGCCTTCTTCTCGCTCTCGGTGTGGAGCTCGGGGGATGCGCTGATCGGTGGGGCCAAACGCCTGATCGACCTGCCGGAAACCGACCTGACCCTGGGCCTGGCCTACGGGGTGTTCGCGATCCTGGTGTTGACGGTGTGCATCTACGGCTTCCGCTTCATGCTGTGGGTCAACCGCATTGCCGTATGGGCCGCGAGCCTGTTGTTCCTGTTGGGAATCTTTGCCTTCGCCCCGGCGTTCGACAGCCAGTACGCCGGCAGCGTGGCCCTCGGCCAGGCCGGGTTCTGGGCGGCCTTCATTGGCGCAGCGCTGGTGGCCATGAGCAACCCGATCTCCTTCGGCGCGTTCCTCGGCGACTGGTCGCGCTACATCCCGCGCGAAACCCCCAAGGGCCGGATCATGCTGGCGGTGATCGGTGCGCAGATCGCCACTTTGATCCCGTTCCTGTTCGGCCTGGCGACGGCGACCATCGTGGCAATCAAGGCACCGGACTACATTGCCGCGAACAACTATGTCGGTGGCCTGCTGGCCGTCTCGCCGAGCTGGTTCTTCCTGCCGGTGTGCCTGATTGCGGTGATTGGTGGCATGTCCACGGGCACCACGTCGCTGTATGGCACCGGGCTGGATATGTCCAGCGTGTTCCCGCGGGTGCTGTCGCGGGTCAAGGCCACACTACTGATCGGGGTGATGTCGATTGCCTTCATTTTCATCGGGCGCTTTGCGGCGAACCTGGTGCAGAGCGTGTCGACCTTCGCCGTGCTGATCATCACCTGCACCACTCCGTGGATGGTGATCATGATCATCGGCCTGGTGAAGCGTCGCGGCTTCTACTGCCCGGATGACCTGCAAGTGTTCACCCGTGGCGAGCAAGGTGGCCGCTACTGGTTCAGCCATGGCTGGAACTGGCGCGGCCTGGGTGCCTGGATCCCCAGCGCACTGGTCGGCCTGTGTTTCGTCAACCTGCCCGGGCAGTTTGTCGGTGTGCTGGGCGAACTGGCGGGCGGCATCGATATCAGTTTGCCGGTAACCCTGGGCCTGGCCTCGCTGGTGTACCTGGCCCTGCTGAGCCTGTTCCCGGAGTCGGCGCTGATGTACGGCCCGAAGGATGCACGGAGCCAGGGCGCGGAGTCGCCCGGTAAAGCGGCGTTGCGGCAAGCCGCCTGACTCAAAAGAAAACAGGAAGGTTTTGAGCTTTTGTGGCGAGGGAGCTTACTCCCTCGCCACAGAGAAAACCTGATCCCGCGTTCCACATAAAAAAGACAATCGGAGACACGCCATCATGGCTTTGGATTTATTCGTCGTACTCATCTACGCCGCCGCGATGCTGATACTGGGCTACTACGGCATGCGCAAGGCCAAGACCAACGAAGACTTTTTGGTCGCCGGTCGCAACCTCGGCCCGAGCCTGTACATGGGCACCATGGCCGCCACCGTCCTGGGTGGCGCGTCCACCGTGGGCACAGTGCGCCTGGGTTATGTGCATGGCATTTCCGGTTTCTGGCTCTGCGCCGCATTGGGCTGCGGGATCGTGGCGCTGAACCTGTTCCTCGCCAAACCGCTGCTGAAACTGAAAATCTACACCGTTACCCAGGTCCTGGAAAAACGCTACAACCCGATGGCCCGCTCCGCGAGCGCGGTGATCATGCTGGCCTACGCGCTGATGATCGGCGTGACCTCGATCCTGGCCATCGGCACCGTGCTGCAAGTGCTGTTTGGCCTGCCGTTCTGGATCTCGGTGCTGCTCGGTGGTGGCGTGGTGGTGATCTACTCGGCCATCGGCGGCATGTGGTCCCTGACCCTGACCGACATCGTCCAGTTCGTGATCAAGACCGTGGGCCTGATGTTCATCCTGCTGCCAATCTGCCTGTACCGCGTCGGCGGCTGGGATGAGTTGGTGATGAAACTGCCGGCAGCCGCCTTCAGCTTCACCACCATCGGCTGGGACACCATCATCACCTACTTCATGATCTACTTCTTCGGCATCCTGATCGGCCAGGACATCTGGCAACGGGTGTTCACCGTCAAGACCGCCAAGGTCGCGCAATACGCCGGTACCTTCGCCGGGGTCTACTGCATCCTCTACGGCCTGGCCTGTGCCCTGATCGGCATGGCGGCCCACGTGCTGATTCCGGACCTGGACAACGTCAACAACGCCTTCGCCGCCATCGTCAAACTGTCCCTGCCGGACGGTATTCGTGGCCTGGTGATCGCCGCGGCACTGGCCGCCATGATGTCCACCGCCAGCGCCGGCCTGCTCGCCGCGGCCACCACCCTGACCGAAGACCTGCTGCCGAAACTGCGCGGTGGAAAACAGTCGAGCCTGGCGGTCAACCGCCTGGTCACCCTGTTGACCGGTATCGTGGTGCTGGGTATCGCCCTGGTCGTCAACGACGTGATCAGCGCCCTGACCCTGGCCTACAACCTGTTGGTGGGCGGCATGCTGATCCCGCTGATCGGCGCCATCTTCTGGAAACGTGCCACCACCGCCGGCGCCATCGCCAGCATGGGCCTGGGCTTCGCCACGGCCCTGGTGTTCATGGTCACGGATGGCCTGGATGCCAATACGCCGATCTACTACAGCCTGGCAGTCGGCCTGGTGAGCTTCGTCGTGGTCAGCCTGGCATCCCGTCGCCCGGCAACCGTGGCGAACGCGATATAAGCTGAAACCAACAACGGCTTGAACCTTTTCTTCGGCGGGTGCAGCGTCGGTTGCTGCACCCGTTTTTTTTCGCCTGGAGAAAAACACCATGCTCATCGTCAGTCGCAATCAATGGTTCGAAGTCAAACAACTGAACGACGCTATCCGCCTGATCCACGAGCCGTATATCCGGCCGTTCTACCGCTGCAACCTGTGGCATATCCAGGGGCGCGACAAGGACTTGCTGCTCGACACCGGCTCAGGCCTGGTCAGCCTGCGCGAGCAATTTCCGTGGCTGACCGAACGCCCGCTGGTCGCCGTGGCCAGCCATTGCCACTTCGACCATATCGCCGGTCATCACGAATTTCCCGAGCGCCTGGTACACCCGGCCGAGGCACGGATCCTCGCGGCACCGGATGGCGACAACACCCTGTCCAGGGCCTGCGTCGGCGACGACATGTTCGAGGCGCACCCCGACTGCCCGCTGTGTTACGCCGAATACCGGGTCAAAGCCGCACCCGCGACCGGTTTCGTTGAGGACGGTGATGTGCTCGACCTGGGCAACCGCACCCTGCAGGTGCTTCACACGCCCGGCCACTCACCTGGTGGCATCAGCCTGTTCGAAGCCGCCACCGGCACACTGTTCAGTGGCGACATCATCTACGACGGCCCCTTGGTTGAAGACGCCTACCACTCCAACCTCGAGGATTACGCCAGCAGCCTGCAACGCCTGCGCACGCTACCGATCCGTACGGTGCATGGCGGCCACTTCCCAAGCTTCTCCGGGGACAAGCTGCGCGACATGATTGACCAATGGCAACGTCAACACCGCTGAGGCTGTGCTGTACTCACACCAAAGGATTAATACTTTTGCAGGAGACGCACCTCTTCAGCCAGGCAAGATCATGAACACAGAGGCCATTCGCAAAGCCGTGCATCGCTTCATCAGCCGCTTGCTCTAGGGTCGTGAGGATTTCGCGGACAACGCCAGCCTGTCGCAACTGGGGCTGGACAAGCAGGACATCGAGGAGCTGATTTTTTATCTGGAAGATGAGCTGAAGCTGACCGCCTTCACTCATGAAGAAGATCAACTACTCAAGTCAGCCACCACCGCCGAGGACCTGATCCGGTTTCTGGAGCAGATCGGCCAACAGTGAGTGTGTGCTCAGTGGAAATGGGCGGGTGCGATGTCGCAGCCACACGCGGCACCTTGGCGATGCGGGCGGCTGCGACCTGCTGATGTGTTGCGTGTTACCGGCGGCGTTGTTGACGTCGACGTTGATCGTCGTCGGTGCGGATAGGCACAGGTTGCAGAGGCGGTTCGATCAAACCAAGCGCGACACCGAGGTCATGGAGCCAGTTTTGCAGTTTCTCTTTCATGGTGCCCCCCTTCAGGGTAATGCCGAGCGACCGGGTTCTGTAGACGCTTCATACAGATAGTAGCCTTAACTCCTACGCAATGCTCGCCCAAGAACGCAAAGATCTGTTACTTAATTGATCTGAATCATCTGCAACAGGCCTTGCTCGCGGCCCATCGCGGCCACCAGTCAATATTGCCCCAGCGCCTTGCGCAAACGGCGACGGACCCACTGTTCGGCGCTGACAAAGGTGATCCCCAGCAGCACCAGCACAGCACCCATGACGAAGTTGAGGGTCAATTTCTCCCCCAGCAACAGCACCCCGAACGTGACACCGAACAGCGGGGTCATGAACGAAAACACCGCCAGGTTCGCCGCCAGATAACGGCGCAGCAACCAGAACCAGATCAGGTAACTGAAGAATGACACCACCAGCCCCTGAAACAGCACGCTGGTAACCGCCACGGCCGTCAATTGGACATGGGTCACCTGGCCGCTGGCCACCGCGATCAGCAACAGGCCGACGAAACCGACGATCAGTTGATAGAACAAGGTCAGGGTCACCGGTGCTTCCGACAACCGAGAGGCGCGTACCACCACGGTGGTTGCACCCCAGGCCGCTCCGGCCAGTACACCGAGCGCGTCGCCCAGCAACATGCGCCGGTCCAGATTGTCCCAGGACACGCCACCGGCAAACGCAATGCCAATGCCGATAAAGGCCAGCAGAATCCCCAGCCATTGCACCGGGCGCAAGCGCTCGCTCGGCAGCAACCAATGCACGCCCAGCGCGGTAAAAATCGGCGCGGTGTAGAGGAACACCGACATATGGGCCGCTGTGGTCAGTTGCAGGCCTTCGGAGATGAACAGGAACTCGAGGCCAAACAGGCTGCCGGCCAGCAGACCGCCACGCCAGGTGCTGCCGACCTGGTCCCAACCGCCCTTCCAGCAGATCAACAGGCCCACCAGCAACGCGGAGATTCCCGAACGTCCAGCGGCCTGCATCACAGGGGCGATGTCCGCGGCGGCCCACTTGATCATCACCTGCTGGATGCCCCACACCAGGCACAGCCCCACCATTACTTGCAGGGCAAACGCATCGGCGCTGCGCCGAGTGGCAATCATCACGAAACCTCGCGAACGGTTAATGACATGGCGGTGGCTCGACAGAAAACAAAAGCCCCGGTACTTGACCAGGGCGGCGGTTGACGCGGTGAAGTATTAACCAGACTGGCCAAAGGACAGGCCTGAACAAGACCTTCACATGATCAGGTGCGGCACGCATTCCGGCCGTCGGTCAGGTTCACCCTGCCCTACGGCCGGATTATCGAACTTAGCTGAGCTCGATACGGTCGGCGTGAATAACGATCTGGCCGTTCTTGTAGAGCGCGCCAATGGCCTTCTTGAAGTTGCCCTTGCTGACACCAAACAAGCTGCTGATCAGTGCCGGGTCGCTCTTGTCGCTGACCGGCAAGGTGCCGTTATTGTCGCGCAACTTGGCGAGGATCTTCGAGTTCAAGCTGGTGGCGGCCTCGACACCCACAGGCTGCAGGCTCAGGCTGATCTTGCCGTCGGCACGCACTTCCTTGATAAAGCCCTTC
This sequence comes from Pseudomonas sp. Irchel s3a18, assembly GCF_900187535.1. Classification (NCBI taxonomy): domain Bacteria; kingdom Pseudomonadati; phylum Pseudomonadota; class Gammaproteobacteria; order Pseudomonadales; family Pseudomonadaceae; genus Pseudomonas; species Pseudomonas sp. Irchel s3a18. The sequence goes on from NZ_FYDV01000007.1 coordinate 160,009, forward strand.
TCTTCCTTGCCGGCACGCATGAACTTGAAGATTTCGTTCTTGTGGATCAGACCCCAGTGCTTGTTGTTGATGATCGCCTTGAAGCCCATGTCGGTCGCTTCGGCCACCAGCAGGTCGACTTCCTGGCCAGCCGTGTAGTTGGCCGGGGTTTTGTCCAGATAGCGATCCAGGCGCGCGGTCGCGGTGATACGACGGGTGTGCTTGTCGAGGTAGACATGCACCACGCAGTATTCACCCGCGGTCATCTGACGCTTTTCCTCGGAGTACGGCAGCAGCAGGTCCTTGGGCAGGCCCCAGTCGAGAAACACACCGATGCTGTTGACTTCAACAACTTTGAGGCTGGCAAATTCACCGACCTGAACTTTTGGTTTTTCTGTGGTGGCGATGAGTTTGTCATCGCTGTCCAGATAAACAAAAACGTTCAGCCAGTCTTCATCTTCGCTGGGAATATCTTTGGGAATATAACGATTGGGCAAAAGGATTTCGCCATCCGCGCCACCGTCCAGATATAAACCGAAGTTAGTGTGTTTAACCACTTGCAAACTGTTGTAACGCCCGACTAAAGCCATTTCCAATACCCTCATTGCTTGGGCGGCATTCTACCCGTTTTTGCTCGCGCCGTTGGGTGAGCGCAGGGCCTGCGCAGAAAAAACCGCCGCAAGGCTCTATTTTCCTGGGTTTTGTGTCAGCTCGCGGCCCGCTCGTCAGCCCGTCGCGGCCGCAGCCACCGAAATCGTTGCCCCGCGCAGGCGATATTTCAGAGCAAGGTTCTTATTTAAAACAGTAGCTTAGGGTGATATTCCAAAGAGCAACTTCTGCTTGGTCGATGAACGCCACCGGTTATTCCAGGAAGATATTTACCAAGCAATTGTCAAGCATTTCCTGTATGATGGCTGGCCAAGTTAATTTTCTACAGGTTAATGGCCGCCATGCGTGTAAAAGCATCCAACAGCAAAGCAAAGCCAGCTCCAGCCGTTGAAACCAGCGAATCGATCAACGACCAGATTGCTGCTTTCCTCAAATCCGGTGGCGAGATCCAGCAAATTGCCAAAGGCGTCAGTGGCCAGACATTCGGCCCGTCCAAGCAGATTACCCTGGGCAAAAAGTAATACCCCCCTCGCGTCACCCTGGTCCCTAAGCGCTTTGAACATCGAAGCGCTAGGACTGGAACCCTCCCCGCTCCCTCCCCCTGTCAGCCCGCCGAATCGACAAGCCCATGACTTTTGGCCCGTCAATCGACGAACGGTAGCCAGCCGTCGACATTCGCCGGTATGCTTTTAACGCTCTAGACCGGGCGTTTCCAGACATAGGCCGACTCCAGTAGAGAGGCCGCCATCATGAACCGCCAGGCCTGCCGCACCTTCAAGAGTGAAGCATGCTCAAACTGACGACGTTACTGATCGGCCTGCTGGTGTGCATGAGTGCCGATGCACAGATCTTCCAGCGCGAACTCGGTGACTATGACCTCAAACTAGGCACAAGCCCTAGTCGCAGCATGGCCCAGGGCCTGGTCAAGCCGTCCAGCACCGGCTCATTCCATGGTGGCCTGGACCTGAGTCATGACAGTGGCTGGTATGTGGGTCAATGGGCCCCGAGCATGGGCCTGTCGCCCGCCAGCAACCTGGAAGTCGACTCGTACGTGGGATTCAAGCGCCCTTTCGACCGGACCCTGGGTTATGAAGTGGGCATGATCCACTACAGCTACCCGCAACTGGACACCCTCGACAGCCAGGAGTTTTTCGGCGGCCTTACCTTGCTGGGCAGCCGCTTCGGTGCAGCGTTCAGCAACGATCCGGACAAGCGCAACAGCACCCTGTTCGCCGACCTCAGCGGCACCCAGCCGTTCGGCGTAGGGCTCAGCGTCAAGTACACCACCCACCGGTTCTTTACCCCGACTTCGATTGCCGACGGCGGTTATGTCAGCGGTTTCAACGATTGGTCGGTCAAGCTCTCCCGGCCCTGGATGGGCATCGACCTGAACCTGATCTACAGCGACTCAAGCCTTAATGGCAGTGATTGCAGTGCCTATTCCGGGCACAACAGCCAATGCGATGGTTTGTTCACCTTCAAGGCCGAACACAGGTTCTATTGATTGGCTGAACGCCCGGGTCCATCCTGCGTTCAAATACCAGAACAACGCTTGCGCAAGGATTGGCCCATGACGCGCTGGTTGAAACACCTGAGTCTGCTACTGCCCCTGTGCCTTGCCCTGACGGCCTGCAACCGCGTGGACCTGGCCTACCGCAACCTCGACACGATCATTCCCTGGACGCTCAACGATTACCTGAACATGGATCGCGAGCAAAAGGACTGGCTCGAAGAACGTCTCGAAGAGCACCTGCAATGGCACTGTGCAACGCAGTTGCCCGACTACCTGGACTGGCTCACCCGCACCCGACAAATGGTCAGCACCCGTCAGGTCACCGATACCGCCCTGCAAGCCCGTACCCTGGAAGCCAAGCAAGCCATCGCCCGGACCGCCCGGCAAATCACGCCGTCGGCGGTCGAGTTGTTGCGCGGGATGAACGATCAACAGGTCAATGAGATGAAGCAGGCCTTCGCCAAGGATGTGCGCGAGCGTCAGGAAAAATACGTCAAACCGCCTCTGGCCCGACAAATCCAGCGACGCAGCCAACGCATGGACAAGCGCCTGACCGACTGGCTCGGCCCACTCAATAAGGCTCAACAACAGCGAGTGCTCGCCTGGTCCACCGCCCTGGGCGATCAGAATCGGCTATGGATCGCCAACCGGGCCCATTGGCAGGCGCTGTTCAGCCAGGCGATGGACCAGCGCCACACCAGCGACTTTGCCCAACGCATCGAAACCCTGCTGGTGGATCGCGAATCGTTATGGACCCCGGCCTACCGCCAGGCCTACGCCAACGCCGAAGTCCAGGCCCGCACCCTGCTGGTCGACTTGATGGCCGACAGCAACGACGAGCAGCGCCAGCATTTGCAGAACCGGATCGACAAGGTGCGCGATCAGTTCAACGCACTGAAGTGCTTGAGGGCGGCGGGCGCCTCCTGAGCGGTCTGCGCCCTGGAGCCCCCCATCAGCCAACGTGAACGGATCCGGCGTATCGCACCGAGTGCTCCCCTGTACCGACCGACGGTATGTCGAATTCCCCCAGCGCCCGACGACTACTCTGTGCAAGAGGGTCTAACCCCACAGCACGGGTCGATTTTCGCCACCGCTGGCAGGAGAAAACACCATGAACATCCAGAATCATCCCGTCGTGTCCCGGGAAGAGTGGCTCACCGCGCGCCGCGAACACCTGGTCCACGAAAAAGCCTTCACCCGGGAACGGGACAAACTCAGCGCTGAACGCCGGGCCCTGCCCTGGGTGAAAATCGACAAGGACTACCGGTTTCAGGGCGCTCACGGCGAACTGAAACTAGCCGACCTGTTCGGCGGTCGCAGCCAATTGGTCATCTACCACTTCATGTTCGGCGCCGGTTGGGACGAGGGTTGCCCGGGATGCTCCTTTCTGTCCGATCACATTGACGGCGCCAACCAGCACCTGGCCCACCATGACGTAGCACTGGTGGCTGTGTCCCACGCCCCCTTCGCCGAGTTCCAGCCATTCAAACAACGTATGGGCTGGAAGTTCGACTGGGTGTCGTCCGAAGGCTGCGACTTCAACTACGACTTCGGCGTCTCGCTTCGAGCAGAAGCAGTCACGGCCGGCACCGCCACCTATAACTACGAAAAAACCGACAGCAGCGAAGAGGAACTCCCCGGTCTCAGCGTGTTTTATCGCAACGACGCCGGCGAAATATTCCACACCTACTCCACCTACGCCCGGGGCCTGGACTTGCTGGTGGGTGCCTACAACTACCTCGACCTGACACCCAAGGGCCGTAACGAGGACGAAATCATGGATTGGGTGCGCCATCACGATCGCTACGATGACCAGGCGCCGACCAGTTGCTGCCACTCATGATCTGATCGACAGGCGCGAGGCTGGTCGGCACCGCAGAGAAAAAGCCGATCGCTGAAAAACAAAAACCCGGACAGGGTCCGGGTTTTTGACAGCAAGCTACATGTTGTCAGCGAGCGATGGCGCGTTACTCAGCGGCCGGAGCTTCCGGCTTGCGGCGCTTGAGCGGGGCCATGCCGTCCTTGCTGACCAGCGACAGGGCGTCGGTCTTCGGCCGGTTGGCGATCTTGCGCTTGGTCGGTGCCTTGGCGGCTGACTTCTTCTTGTCACCCTTGGCGTCGGTTTTTTTCTTCTTCACGCCAACGGCCTTGCCCGACGCCTTGACCTTTTTCGGTCCGCCGTAGGTGCCTTTGACTTCCTTGATGGTGCGGCGCTCGAAGCTCTGCTTGAGGTAGCGCTCGATGCTCGACATCAGGTTCCAGTCGCCGTGGCAGATCAGCGAGATCGCCAGGCCATCGTTACCGGCACGCCCGGTACGGCCGATACGGTGCACGTATTCGTCGCCGCTGCGTGGCATGTCGAAGTTGATCACCAGGTCCAGGCCGTCCACGTCCAGGCCGCGAGCGGCTACGTCGGTGGCCACCAGGATCTTCACCCCGCCCTGCTTCAGACGGTCGATCGCCAGCTTGCGGTCCTTCTGGTCTTTCTCACCGTGCAAGACAAACGCCTTGTACTCCTGTGCCACCAGGCGGCCGTAGATACGGTCGGCCATGGCCCGGGTGTTGGTGAAGACGATGGCCTTCTGGTAGGTCTCGTTGGCCAGCAGCCAGTTGACGATCTGCTCTTTGTGCTGGTTGTGGTCAGCGGTGATGATTTGCTGGCGAGTGGTCGCATTCAGCTGGCTGACCGCATTGAGCTGCAAGTGCTCAGGGTTGTTCAGCACCTTGGCGATCATCTCGCGCAGGCCCGAACCGCCGGTGGTGGCGGAGAACAGCATGGTCTGCTGACGGTTGGTGCACTCGTCCACCAGACGCTGCACGTCTTCGGCAAAGCCCATGTCGAGCATGCGGTCGGCTTCGTCGAGCACCAACACTTCAACTTCTTTCAAGTCGAGGTTGCCAGCGTTCAGTTGCTCGATCATCCGGCCCGGGGTACCGATCAGGATGTCCGGCACCTTGCGCAGCATCGCGGCCTGGACCTTGAAGTCTTCACCGCCGGTGATCAGGCCGGACTTGATGAAGGTGAACTGGGAAAAACGCTCCACTTCCTTCAGGGTCTGCTGGGCCAGCTCGCGGGTTGGCAGCAGGATCAGGGTCTTGATGCTGACACGGACTTTCGCCGGGCCGATCAAACGGTTGAGGATTGGCAGAACGAATGCAGCGGTCTTGCCGCTACCGGTTTGTGCCGTCACCCGCAGGTCACGCCCTTGCAGCGCGAGCGGGATAGCCGCTGCCTGCACAGGCGTTGGCTCGACAAATTTAAGCTCGGCCACGGCTTTGAGCAGGCGTTCGTGCAGGGCGAATTGGGAAAACACGGGTGCTACCTCGAAGAAATACAAAAAATCAGCTGCATAGGGTAACGGTTTCGAGCGCGTAGGCCGAGTTTCTTTATGCAATCGAACGCAAACAGTGGCTTTTTTGTCAGTTGATTTGTCCCAGACCGTAACTCGATGCTTCTAAAGTGCTCTAATCGACCGGTCTCATCCTACAGAAGAATCGTTTTCGCCTATGGATCTCAAACAGCTCTGGCTCAATACCCAGGATCTCTGGAATGCCCTCGGACAACACCCGCGGATTTACTCCGCCCTGGCGTTCCTGCTGCTCTTGTTCGCCGCGCTGGTCGTCGGACGAGCGGCGCGCTACCTCATCCTGCGTGGCGTGGAATTGCTCGGTCGCCAGCCGGCGATGTACTGGCTCAACGACTTTCTCAAAAACAAAGTGTTCCATCGTCTCGCGCAGATCGTGCCCTCGCTGGTGATCCAGTTCGGCCTGGGCCTGATCCCCGAGATGAACAAGGTCACCCAGCACTTTCTCGGCAACGTTGCCCTGGCCTTCACCATCCTGTTCCTGATGCTGGCCATCAGCGCCCTGCTCAATGCCCTGCTGGACATCTACGCCCGTACCGAACACGCCCGCACCCGTTCGATCAAAGGTTACGTGCAACTGGCGAAAATGGTCTTGTATGTGTTCGGCGCGATCATCATCGTCGCCACCCTGATCGACCGATCACCGCTCTTGCTGCTGTCCGGCCTGGGTGCGATGTCGGCCGTCATCATCCTGGTCTACAAGGACACCCTGCTGTCGTTCGTCGCCAGCGTGCAACTGACCAGCAACGACATGCTGCGGGTTGGTGACTGGATCGAAATGCCGCAAGTCGGTGCCGACGGCGATGTGGTGGACATCACCTTGCACACGGTCAAGGTGCAGAACTTCGATAAGACCATCGTCTCGATCCCGACCTGGCGCCTGATGTCCGAGTCGTTCAAGAACTGGCGCGGCATGCAGGCCTCCGGTGGTCGTCGGATCAAACGCAGCCTGTTCATCGATGCCAGCGGCGTACGCTTCATCACCGACGAAGAGGAACAGAGGCTGACCCAGGTTCGCCTGCTGACCGACTACATGGGCCGCAAACAGGCTGAGCTCAAGGCCTGGAACGAAGCCCAGGGCAATGTCGCGGCAATGTCGGCCAACCGCAGGCGCATGACCAACATCGGCACCTTCCGTGCCTATGCGCTGGCGTATTTGAAGGGCCACCCGGAGATCCAGCCGAACATGACCTGCATGGTCCGCCAGATGCAGACCACCGCCCAGGGCGTGCCGCTGGAGATCTACTGCTTCACCCGCACCACCGCGTGGGCCGACTACGAGCGCATCCAGGGCGATATCTTCGATTACCTGCTGGCGGTACTGCCGGAGTTTGGCTTGAGCCTGTATCAGCAACCGAGCGGCAATGACCTGCGCGCCGGGGTGCTGCCGGCCGTGCTGGGCGCCAGCCATCTCCCGCTGCTGGAAACGTCCATGCGGTAACACCGTTTTTCCTTGCTCAGATCGTTCCTGCTACACGGGAACGATCTGCACAGGGCTCACGTATAAAGTCAGGACGCGCTTGCCGTCTGACGCACACCCAACCGGCTGATCCACACCGCCGCCAGTATCACCAACCCGCCAAACATCAGCCGCCCCAGCTCTTCATGCTGGTTCCAGATCAGCAAATTGATCAGCAGCCCCACGGGTACATGCAGGTTGTTCATCACCGCCAGGGTCCCGCCGTTGACCAGGCAGGCGCCCTTGTTCCACCAGTACAGGCCCAGTGCGGTGGACACCAGCCCGAGGAACAGCAACACGCCCCACTGCAGCGGCGCTTCAGGCAGGAAGTCGCTTTTGCCGAACAGCACAAAGGCCGGCAGCACCACCGCCAGCGCGCCCAGGTAGAAGTAACCGAAGCGTCGATAATGCGGCAGGTCGCTTGGATGGCGTGCCACCAGGTGCTTGTACAGCACCTGCCCCGCGGCGTAGGTGAAGTTGGCCAGTTGCAGCAGCAAGAAGCCCATGAGGAAGTCCGGACTGATCCGGTCGTAGCGAATCACCGCCGCCCCCAGCACAGCAACCAATGCCGCCACCAGCGCCCAAGGGTTGAAGCGGCGGTTGAGCGCATCCTCGATCAAGGTCACGTGCAAGGGCGTGAGAATGGTGAACAGCAGGACTTCCGGCACCGTCAGCACCCGGAAGCTCAGGTACAGGCAGACGTAGGTCACCCCGAACTGCAAGGCGCCGATCAGTAGCATCCCGCGCATGAACGCAGGCTCCACCGAACGCCAGCGGGTCAGCGGGATGAATACCAGCCCGGCCAGCAGTACCCGCACCAGCACCGCGAAGTAACTGTCGACATGACCGGCCAGGTACTCGCCGATCAGACTGAAGGAAAACGCCTGAATCAGCGTGACAAATAGCAGATAGCCCATACGCGCCTCGTCCAAAGTGGCGGCGACGATAGCGGTTTTGCCACGGACAGTGAAGGCCGGGTAACACCAGGCAAAAAAAAGCCCGATCTCGCTAAAGCGTTCAATCGGGCCAGGGCACTCAGGAGCAATAAGTGCAAAGGGAGGTTCGATGCGCGTGGAGCCTTGAAGGGTTGCGCCAGATCACTAGACCATCCAGCGATTAACGGGCGATTAACCTATCAGGCGACCTGGGCCAGTTTGGCGTTGGCCTGGTTCAGTCCTTTTTCCTGGAAGTCACCGCCCAGGTTCATCCCTTCGGCATGAATGAAGCTGACGTCATGAATACCGATGAAACCCATGACCTGACGCAGGTACGGTTCCTGGTGATCGGCGGTGCTGCCGGCGTAGATGCCGCCGCGAGCGGTCAACACATAGGCACGCTTGCCGCTGAGCAGGCCCTGGGGACCGGTCTCGGTGTACTTGAAGGTCACCCCGGCACGCAACACATGATCGAGCCAGGCCTTGAGGGTGCTTGGGATCGCGAAGTTGTACATCGGCGCGGCCATCACCAGTACATCGGCGGCCAGCAACTCGTCGGTCAGCAGGTTGGAGCGCTCAAGCGCTGCCTGTTCGATTGCGTTGCGCTGCTCGGCAGGCTTCATCCAGCCACCCAGCAGGCTCACGTCCAGATGGGGGACCGGGTGGCTCGCCAGGTCACGGACGGTGATCTGGTCGGCCGGGTGCGCGGCTTTCCACTGATTGATGAAGGTTTGCGTCAGTTGACGGGAAACCGAGTCTTGCTGGCGGGCGCTGCTTTCGATGATCAGAACGCGGGACATGGGATGTAGCCTCCATCGGTGAATGCTGTAAGTCGATGGAGTGGAGATTAAACAGAGTCATATCGATGAAAAAGCGCAAATAACTGCTACAACCCATCAATAAATTCGTTTATAAGCGAAGCATGCCATGGGCATCTGCTTCGCTTGAGTGCTTATTGCTTCTCGATGCAGGTCAGGCCGATGCGCAATTTGATGATCTTGCGGCTGAATTTGGCCGTGACATCGGTGCTTTTCCCCGCGACCAGGCTGACACGCCGCGTGCGAGGCGATTCCGGGCCGTTGGCGAACACCACCGTGCAATCGGCGTCGGTCTTGCCGTAGTTGTTCAGCGTGATGGAACCCATATCGTAGTCGGTCGCGTAGGTGGTGTAGTCGACCCCCAGGCCATTGAGTTCTTTTTGTACATCGATGGGATAGGCAAACGCACTCAACGGCAACATCGCCAGCACCGCACAACAGACTTTTTTCATTCGACAGCCTCCAAAGGAAGCTGCCAGCTTAGGACAAGAGGAGCCCATGATGAAAGCGCCCCGCGTGACCCTGGATCAATGGCGCACGCTGCAAGCCGTGGTCGACCACGGCGGATTTGCCCAAGCGGCCGAAGCGCTGCACCGCTCGCAATCGTCCGTCAGCTACACCGTGGCGCGCATGCAGGACCAGCTCGGCGTGCCGCTGCTGCGCATCGACGGGCGTAAAGCCGTGTTGACCGAAGCCGGTGGTGTGCTGCTGCGGCGCTCGCGACAGCTGGTCAAACAGGCCAGTCAACTGGAAGACCTGGCCCACCACATGGAGCAAGGCTGGGAAGCCGAAGTACGCCTGGTGGTCGACGCCGCCTACCCGAGCGCCCGCCTCGTGCGCGCCCTGACCGCCTTCATGCCGCAGAGCCGAGGTTGCCGGGTTCGCTTGCGCGAAGAAGTGTTGTCCGGGGTCGAGGAAGTCCTGCTCGAAGGCGTGGCCGACCTGGCCATCAGCGGATTCAGCATTCCCGGTTACCTGGGTGCGGAGCTGAGCCATGTCGAGTTCGTCGCCGTCGCCCATCCCGAGCATTCCTTGCATCGCCTGAACCGCGAGCTGAATTTCCAGGATCTCGAAAGCCAGCTGCAAGTGGTGATCCGTGACTCCGGTCGGCAACAGCCGCGCGACGTCGGCTGGCTCGGTGCCGAACAGCGCTGGACCGTCGGCAGCCTGGCCACCGCGGCGACCTTCGTCGGCAGCGGCCTGGGTTTTGCCTGGCTACCACGGCACATGATCGAACGGGAACTCAAGGAAGGCCTGCTCAAGCTGCTACCGTTGGACCAGGGCGGCAGCCGTAACCCCAGCTTTTACCTGTACTCGAACAAAGACAAACCCCTGGGCCCTGCCACGCAGATTCTCATCGAGTTGCTGCGCACCTTCGATACCGCGCCGCTGGATGCCCCTTTCGCCGCCCCGGAACAAGCCTGACAAGGAGTTGCACCATGGCCTATTTCGAACACGAAGGTTGCACGCTGCACTACGAGGAATATGGCCACGGCACGCCGCTGCTGCTGGTTCACGGGCTGGGCTCGAGCACGCTGGACTGGGAGAAGCAGATCCCTGAGCTCTCGGCTCGCTACCGCCTGATCATTCCCGATGTGCGCGGCCATGGCCGTTCCGACAAACCCCGGGAGCGCTACAGCATTGCCGGCTTCAGCGCCGACCTGGTCGCGCTGATCGAACACCTGAACCTGGGGCCGGCCCACCTGGTGGGGCTGTCCATGGGCGGTATGATCGGTTTTCAACTGGCGGTGGACCAGCCGGGGTTGCTCAAAAGCCTGTCCATCGTCAACAGCGCGCCGCAAGTCAAAGTCCGCACCGCAGACGATTACTGGCAATGGTTCAAGCGCTGGGGCCTGATGCACCTGCTGAGCCTTGGCAGTATTGGCAAGGCCCTGGGCGCCAAACTGTTCCCCAAACCCGAACAGGCCGACCTGCGGCAAAAGATGGCCGAGCGCTGGGCAAAAAACGACAAACGTGCTTATCTCGCCAGCTTCAATGCCATTGTTGGCTGGGGGGTTCAGGAACGACTGGCGAAAGTCACCTGTCCAACCCTGGTCATCAGCGCCGACCATGACTACACACCAGTGGCGCTGAAACAAGCCTATGTAAAACTGTTGCCCGATGCGCGGCTGGTGGTGATCGAGGATTCGCGCCATGCCACGCCGCTGGACCAGCCGCAGCGTTTCAACCAGACCCTGCTTGATTTTCTAACCACAGTCGACACTACTACCCAGGATCACTGACCCATGCTGAAAAAAATCGCCCTCGCCACCGGCGCCGTCCTGTTCGCCGCCAACCTGATGGCTGCCGAAGCAGCCAAGGCACCCCACGTATTGCTCGAGACCACCAACGGCTCGATCGAAATCGAACTGGACCCGGTCAAGGCGCCGGTCAGCACCAAGAACTTTCTGGCCTACGTCGACAGCGGCTTCTACACCAACACCATTTTCCACCGTGTGATTCCGGGCTTCATGGTCCAGGGGGGTGGCTTCACCCCGCAAATGGCGCAGAAAGACACCAAGGAGCCGATCAAGAACGAAGCCAGCAATGGCCTGCATAACGTACGCGGCACGCTGTCGATGGCCCGCACCTCGAATCCGGATTCGGCCACCAGCCAGTTCTTTATCAACGTCGCCGACAATGACTTCCTGAACCCAGGACGCGATGCCGGTTATGCCGTGTTCGCCAAAGTGGTCAAGGGGATGGACGTGGTAGACATCATCGTCAACTCACAGACCACCACTAAACAAGGCATGCAGAACGTGCCTATCGACCCGGTGCTGATCAAGTCGGCCAAGCGCATCGACTAAGCTGTACAGGGCGTCCCGAGCGGCCGCGCAAGGAACGGCGTGCCGCTCGCATCGAAAAAAGGAGAGCCCGCACGCGGGCGTTTGACTGATGCTTTATCGCCGCTTCGAAAAACTGATCGACATATTCCGTGACGCCCCGACGGCGGCCCCGCCTGATCGAGTCCTGCCCTTCTATACCTATTACTTGCGCCAGGTCTGGCCGAGCTTCGCCGCGCTGTTGATCATCGGCCTGTTCGGTGCGCTGATCGAAGTGGCGCTGTTCAGTTACCTGAGCCGGATCATCGACCTGGCCCAGGGCACACCGAACGCCGACTTCTTCAAGGTCCACGGTGTTGAACTGGCCTGGATGGCGGTGGTCGCGCTGGTCCTGCGCCCGGTGTTCGTCGGCCTGCACGACCTGCTGGTGCACCAGACCCTGAGCCCCGGCATGACCAGCCTGATTCGCTGGCAGAACCACAGCTACGTGCTCAAGCAGAGCCTGAATTTCTTCCAGAACGACTTCGCCGGGCGCATCGCCCAACGGATCATGCAAACCGGCAACTCCCTGCGCGACTCCGCGGTGCAAGCGGTGGATGCGTTGTGGCATGTGCTGATCTACGCGATCAGCTCACTGGTGCTGTTCGCCGAGGCCGACTGGCGCCTGATGATTCCGTTGCTGACCTGGATCGCCGCCTACCTCGGCGCGCTCTACTACTTCGTGCCTCGAGTCAAGGAACGCTCGGTGGTGTCCTCCGACGCCCGTTCCAAACTGATGGGCCGGATTGTCGACGGCTACACCAACATCACCACGCTCAAGCTGTTCGCCCACACCAACTTCGAACAGCAGTACGCCCGTGAAGCCATTGCCGAACAAACCGAAAAATCCCAGCTGGCCGGACGCGTCGTCACCAGCATGGACGTGGTCATCACCAGCATGAACGGCCTGCTGATTGTCGGCACCACGGGCCTGGCGTTGTGGCTGTGGACCCAGTCGCTGATCTCGGTCGGTGCCATTGCCCTGGCCACTGGCCTGGTGATCCGCATCGTCAACATGTCTGGCTGGATCATGTGGGTGGTCAACGGCATCTTTGAAAATATCGGGATGGTCCAGGACGGCCTGCAAACCATCGCGCAACCGATCAGCGTCACTGACCGTGAACCGGCTCCCCGCCTGCAAGTGGACCGTGGCGAAGTGCGTTTCGAACACGTGGCGTTTCACTATGGCAAGAAAAGCGGAATCATCGGCGACCTGAACCTGACCATTCGGCCCGGCGAGAAAATCGGCTTGATCGGTCCTTCCGGCGCCGGCAAGTCGACCCTGGTCAACCTGCTGCTGCGCCTGTACGACCTGCAGGACGGACAGATCCTGATCGACGGCCAGAACATCGCCCATGTGGCCCAGGAAAGCCTGCGCGAACGGATCGGCATGATCACCCAGGACACTTCGCTGCTGCACCGCTCTATCCGTGACAACCTGCTGTACGGCAAACCCGATGCCACCGACGCCGAACTCTGGGAGGCCGCGCACAAAGCCCGTGCCGACGAGTTCATCCCGTTGCTGTCGGACGCTGAAGGCCGCACGGGCTTCGACGCCCACGTCGGTGAGCGCGGGGTCAAACTCTCCGGCGGTCAACGGCAACGCATCGCCATCGCCCGGGTGCTGCTCAAGGACGCGCCGATCCTGATCATGGATGAAGCCACCTCGGCACTGGACTCGGAGGTAGAGGCAGCGATCCAGGAAAGCCTCGAAACCCTGATGCAGGGCAAGACCGTGATCGCCATCGCGCACCGGCTTTCCACCATCGCCCGGATGGATCGCCTGGTGGTGCTGGAAAACGGCCGGATCGCCGAAAGCGGCACCCACGCCGAACTGTTGGCCCATGGCGGGTTGTATGCCCGGCTGTGGCAACACCAGACCGGAGGGTTTGTCGGCATCGATTGAGTCGAGCCCATACGCTCCCCCCTGTGGCGAGCGAGCTTGCTCGCCACAAGGCATGTGTCCGCTATCCCCGCGCCTTCCCACACCCGATCTGCGATAACCATCACAACCCCTCAAGCACGGGCATCGGCGTTTTTATGATCACTGGAATTCCAGAAAATTCCTGCTGTACTCAGGGCAGGTTCGGGAGATGGTGCTGTCGTCCATCTGCTGGAGGCAAACGGTCGCGATAACTCCAAAGGGCTCTCTCTTATGTCTCTGTTAAAACGTTCGGCTACAGAGTTGGTAGGTACGTTCTGGCTGGTGTTGGGTGGTTGTGGCAGTGCAGTGTTGGCGGCGGCCTTTCCTGAGGTCGGGATCGGCCTGCTGGGGGTTTCCCTGGCATTTGGCCTGACGGTGCTTACCATGGCGTTTGCCATCGGCCACATCTCTGGCTGCCACCTCAACCCGGCGGTGTCGCTGGGGCTGGTGGTCGGCGGGCGATTCCCGGCCAAGGAACTGCCGGCCTATATCATCGCCCAGGTGATCGGCGCGATCATTGCCGCCGCCCTGCTGTACTTCATCGCCAGCGGCAAGCCGGGCTTCGAACTGGCCAGCGGCCTGGCCTCCAACGGCTACGGTGAACATTCACCAGGCGGCTACTCAATGGCTGCGGGCTTTGTCAGCGAACTGGTGATGACGGCGATGTTCATCCTGATCATCCTTGGCGCCACCGACAAGCGCGCCCCGACCGGAATGGCGCCAATCGCCATCGGCCTGGGGTTGACCCTGATTCACCTGATCTCGATTCCAGTCACCAACACCTCGGTCAACCCCGCGCGCAGTACCGGCCCAGCATTGATTGTCGGCGGCTGGGCGATTCAACAGCTCTGGCTGTTCTGGCTGGCGCCGCTGTTGGGCGCGGTGATTGGCGGCGTCATGTACCGCTGGCTGGGCAAGGAAGACAGTTAAGCGACGCCTAGGCGCGAGGGTCAGCCCTGTCGATATGGCAAGGCTGTCCTCGCTTCTTGCGCATACCCCATCACCCCGATGCGCTCGCGCTCGAGAAAATCCTGGACCGCCGCCTTCAATCCCGCGTGACGCAGGTAGTGCCAGGAATGGGTGATCACCGGTTCAAACCCACGAATCAACTTATGCTCACCCTGGGCGCCGGCATCAAATCGCTGGAAACCGTTGGCGATGGCGTAGTCCATGCCTTGATAGAAACAGGTCTCGAAGTGCAGGCGGTCGAACTCCGCCAGGCAGCCCCAGTAGCGCCCATAAAAACTGTCGCCCCCCACCAGGCTGAAGGCCATGGCCACGGGCCGCGCCCCTTGTTTGGCCAACACCACCCGTATCGCTTCGGGCATGCGCTCGGCCAGCAGGCTGAAGAATTCCCGGGTCAGGTAAGGTGACTGCCGACGCACCGCATAGGTGTTGGCGTAGCAGGCATAGACGAAATCCCACTGTGCCTGGTCGAGTTGGTGCCCTTCTAGCCATTCAAACTCAATGCCCTGCCCCGCCACTTGCTCGCGCTCCTTGCGCATTTGCTTGCGCTTGCGTGAACTCAGCGCATCGAGGAAATCCTGGAAGTCCCGATACCCGCGATTCTGCCAGTGGTATTGGCAGCCGACACGTTGCAGCCAACCCGGCTGCTCGGCCAGGGCAGCATCGGTAAAGGCATCGGTGAAGTTGATATGGGCGCTGGAAAGTTCCTCGATCTCCAGGTACCCAGGCAGGCTCTTGAGCAGTTCGAAGCCATCCTGCACCTTGGCGGCCAACAAGCGCGGCCCGCTGACCGGGCTGAACGGCACGGCCGTCAACAGCTTGGGGTAGTACGCGATCCCGGCCTTTTCACAGGCATCGGCCCAGCCATGGTCGAACACGTATTCGCCATAAGAGTGCCATTTGCGGTAACTGGGCAGCGCTGCCAGCAGATGGCCGTCTTCGATGTGCAGCAAGTGCTCCGGTTGCCAGCCGGAATGGGGGCCGAGACTGCCACTGTCTTCCAGCGCCCCCAGAAATGCATGGCGCAGGAACGGCTGGGTGTCCGGCACCAGGGCATCCCATTCCTGAGGCGCAATGGCGGACAAACTGTCCAAAACGTGTAACGGCATTCTGTTCCCCGCAGGTGCAGCCTCAAGACCCTCCGAGTATCGCCCATCCGTGGCATTGGCCGTCATAAAAAAACCCCGCCGAGGCGGGGTGAAACGAAAGGAGCTTTAACGGATGAAGAAAGAGCTCGTGCTGCCGTTACCGCAATTTAGAACACGTATTGAGCACGAAGCACGAAGCCATCGCCGCTGTCATCGCCCGTACGCTCTGCCGGGGTAGTCCCGCTGGCCGCCGTGGCGTTGGTCACATTGTCAGTGTCGGCCATGAGGTAGGCCGCGGAGATTTTCACCGCTTCGTTGGCGTACCAGTTGACGCCGACGGTATGAACCCGGGCTTCGGCATCGCCAACGTCACGGGTCAGGGTGGCGGTGGTGACGTTGTCGTCATCGACGATCATGCTGTCGTAACGGTAGTACAGTTCCCAGGCACCGATGGATTTGTTGTCTGGCTTGATCGCATCGAATTTACCGATTTTGTAGCCGCGGGATTCGCCTGTCAGGGTGTAGGCGCCCTGAACGTAGAAGCCATCACCCTTGATGTCTTCATAAGCGTTGTCGTCGGCCTTGGTCTTACGGGTGATGTACTCACCCTGGATCGAGGCCGGGCCCATGGCGAATGCCGCTTCCAGGCCGAATGCATCGTCACGGGAGTAGGAGCCGGCCGGCGACGAGGAACTGCCGCCCAGCACCGGACGGTTGCCGTTGGAACCGGCATCGTTACCGCCTTGGGTTTCAACACCGCGCATGCCCATTCGGGTGCGATAACGGGAATCGAAGGCCGTGTCGGAGACATCTCGGGAGGCGACGTTCACACCGAAGTGCAGCACATTGCCGCCTTCATGCATGGGCGCGAAGACAAAGCGACCGTTGACCTGCTTGACGCTGTTGCCATCGGTGTCGTCGGTGTCCTTGCTGAACACACCGGCGGAGGCATAGAACGAATCAGCGAATACGCCGGAGGTTTGCAGGCCCATACCGTTCTGGTGGGTGTTTGCCCAGTCGACCATGTCGTAGGCCATGTTGCGCTCTGGTGCGGTGACCCATTTGGAACTGGTGGCTTTTTCCAGGCCGAAGTCCGGGTCGAAACGACCGACCTTGATCGAGACCGGCTTGAAGCCGTTGTAGGCCAGCGACCCCTCGTCGAAGTAACCGTTCTCGGAGTCACCGGTGTTGTGGGAGAAGTCGTAGTTGATGGTGTAAGCCCAATCGGTATACAGCACGCCGGACAGTTCCAGGAATGCGCGACGGAAGTAGGCCGCATCCGCGGTATCACCGTTCTTGGTGTAGATCCCGTCGAACTGGCTGTAGTCAGCCTGCAAGCGGCCGCCCAGTTTGAAGCTGAATTCTTTGTCGGTGGTTGCGACCTCAAGGCCGCCCTTGGTCTTGACTACGATATCGGCGCCGTCAGTGGTCACGGTGCCAGCGAAAGCCTGGGCGGTCACTGCCATGGCCAGTACGCTGGCAGCAAAACCGGCGAAGTGCTTACGGATCATCGAAAAGTTCCCCTAATTGGTGGTCAAAGCTTGGTTACACGCGGTTCAGGCCCGCTGGTGTTGGGAGGGGATCTTGGCGACGGCTCATTGCAGGCAAGTTGCCATTAGATAAAGATTTGATGACAACGGAACTTTTTTACTCCGAATCGAAATAAATCTGCTACGCGTTGAAAAGCGGGCTGAAAGCCGCGAGATAGAGGGGGTACGGGGGAGGAAGCAACAGCCTTCAGTGGAACCTAGGGCTGTGTATTGTGCTTCTGGCGTTCGGCCGCCAGACGTCCAGCCAGGTCGTCGACACCCGGTACCGGTTCTTCAGGCATGGCGCGCAAGGTCGCCTGCATCAAGCGCATTTGCCGCACGAAGCGTCGGCAATTGGGGCAAAACATCAGGTGATGGCGGACCATCAAGCGCTCGCGAAAGCTCAATTGGCCATCGAGATAATCACTGGAGCGTGCCACCTGTTCCTTACACGTCAGCATTGGCCGGTTTCCTCAAAATGCTCAACGGTCGCGAAGACCTTCAGGCGTGCCCTGTGCAACAGCACCCGGACATTGGAGAGCGAGATCTCCAGAAGATTACAGATTTCCTCCAACTCGAGCCCTTGCCGGTCGCGCAGCAGCAGAACGCTGCTCTGCAATTCAGGCAGGCTGAGCAAGGTCTTCTCCATGCACTCGCGCAGTTCGTCTTCGGTGAGTAAGGCCTCGGGCGTGTCCTGGTGCCAGGCAAAGGGCGCCACCAGCCAGTGACCGTCGGCGGCTGAAAACCGATCGTCCCCGAGGGTGCCATGGGGCGACGGCAAGTCGTCCAGCAACACTTCCCGACGGTTTTGCTTGTAGCGGCTTTTCGCGGCGTTCGCGGTGATGGTCAACAACCAGGTCTTGAGACTCGAACGGCCTTGAAACCCCGCCAGGTTACGCACCACCGACAGCCAGGCATCCTGCACCACTTCATCGGCATGGCGCGCGCCGACGATGGCATACGCCACCGCCCGCATCGCACTTTGATAGGTGCCGACCAGTTCCTTGTAAGCCCTCTGCTCGCCCGCCAGCAGGCGCTCGAGCAGTTGGTTGTCGTCAGTCATCAACGTTTGCGCAGAATCACGCTGCCGATGGAGTAACCGGCGCCAAAGGAGCTGAGCACCGCCAGGGAACCTGCGGGCAAGTCGTCCTGATGCTTGTGGAAGGCAATCACGGAACCGGCCGAACTGGTGTTGGCGTAGGTATCGAGAATCACCGGTGCTTCTTCTTCGGTGGCTTCACGGCCCAGCAGCTTCCGGACGATCAGGTGGTTCATGCTGAGGTTGGCCTGGTGCAGCCAGAAACGCTTCACGTCGCTGACGTTCAGGGCGTTCTCTTCCAGGTGGGTGGCGATCAGCTCAGCGACCATCGGGCAGACGTCACGGAACACCTTGCGGCCTTCTTGCACGAACAGCTTGTCACGGGCACCGATGCCCTCTTCCGCGGCGCGGTTGAGGAAACCGAAGTTGTTGCGGATGTTGTTGGAGAACTTGGTCAGCAGCTTGGTGCTGACCACGTCGAACTGGTGCGCAGAGGTAGCCAGATCGGCGCGCTCGATGATCACGGCCGTGGCGGCGTCACCGAAGATGAAGTGGCTGTCGCGGTCGCGGAAGTTCAAGTGACCGGTGCAGACTTCCGGGTTGACCATCAGGATCGCCCGGGCCTGGCCCAGCTGTACGCTGTTGGCGGCAGCCTGAATACCGAAGGTGGCCGAGGAGCAGGCTACGTTCATGTCGAACCCGAAGCCTTCGATACCCAGGGCTTCCTGGACTTCGATGGCAATGGCCGGGTAGGCGCGTTGCAGGTTGGAGCACGCAACGATCACACCGTCGATGTCCGCCGCGGTTTTACCGGCGCGTTGCAGGGCCTGTTCGGCAGCGCCAATGGCCATCTGGCACAGCACCGACCACTCGTCGTTGGAACGTTCAGGCAGGCGAGGAGCCATGCGTGCCGGATCAAGGATGCCTTCCTTGTCCATGACAAAGCGGCTCTTGATCCCGGAAGCCTTTTCGATAAAGGCCGCGCTGGACTCGGTCAGCGCCTCGACCTCGCCGCGCGCAATGGCATCGGCGTTGTCGGCATTGAACCGGGCGACATAGGTATTGAAAGACTGCACCAGCTCTTCGTTGGAGATGCTGTTGGCCGGGGTGTACAGGCCGGTGCCGCTGATGACGACGTTATGCATGGTCGTTTCTCTAATCTGGTCAGGCAGAAAACGTTGGCACCGACGTACCAACACATAAAGGGGCTTATCCCGTCAGCGGGAATCAACCTGGCGTCGCTTTATTCCGATCCACCCTTGCCGTCGAAGGCTCAAAACCGCGGGGCCGGCGTTTATAGGCGCGAAGTTTGCCATAAACGCGGGCGTTTGGCCCCTTCTGCATGAGCAACGGCAAGCCCTCTCCCTCAGGTTTAAGGCTCGACTTGCGTCCACTGTTTGTTCAGGCGCTTGTCGGAGATCGGCACCTTGGTCCCCAACTGCTGGGCAAACAGCGAAACCCGGTACTCCTCCAGCCACCAACGGTACAACTCGAGCGCAGGATCACGCTTGCCTTCCTGAGCGTGTTTGCTGGCGCGAGCCTGGTATTGCGCCCAGAGCCCGCTCAGTTCGCCACTCCAGACCCGATCCTTTTGCACCTGCGCGCCGAGTTTCTCGAAGCGCTGCTCGACTGCCTTGAGGTAGCGCGGCAGCTCCTTGAGCCATTGCATAGGGGTTTCACGGACAAAGCCCGGGTACACCAGATGACTCAACTGCTGCTTGATATCGTTCAAGGCCACAGCCTGGGCCAGGTCAATCTTGCCCTTGAAGCGCTTCTGCAGCGCGTGCCAGTGCTTGAGAATCTCCAGCGTCAATCGGGCCAGGCGCTCGGCGTGTTCGGTCCAGGCGCCACGCTTGCGTTCGGCCAGCGAGGCCAGGCCGGCGCCGTCCCGCGGCAAACTGGCTTCGCCATCAAGAATGCAGCTGTCCAGGCTCGCCAGCAGGATATCTTCCACCAGACTGTCGATGCGCCCCAGTTCGCGGTACATCAACCCCAGTTCAGTGAGCCCCGGCAGTTTGCCGCGCAGGAACTTCGCCGGTTCGGCCAGTTGCTGCATGAGCAGGCGCTGCAAGGCGCGACGGTGCTGGAATTCGGCTTCGGCCGGGGTGGAGAAACGCCCTTCCTTGACCGTGCCCGCCTCCTCCACCAGCGCCGGATAGACCGTCATCGACAACCCGGCGATCTTCTGTTGGGTTTTCTCAGCCACGGCGGCAAAGACTTTCGCCTCCACCGGCTGCTGGCTTTTAGCAGTTTGCGGCACGGCCAACGCCGCCTGGCTGGCCTCGGCGAAACGTGCCGTCAGCTCGGCCAGGTCGCGGCCCTCGCCGAGGAACTTGCCCTGGCCATCGACGATTTCCAGGTTCATCCGCAAATGGCTTTCCACCTGCTGCGCCGCCTCGGCCCAGGCTTCATCGCTGACCCGCGCACCGGTCATGCGCAACAGCTCGCGACCCAGCGCTTGCGGCAGCGAACCTTCAGCGAAGGTGATGCGTTGCAACGCGGCCTTGATGAAGTCGGGCACCGGCACAAAGTTCTTGCGCAAGGCCTTGGGCAGGTTGCGCACCAAGGCGATGCACTTGGCCTCGATCACCCCCGGCACCAGCCACTCCAGGCGCTCCGGCGGCAGCATCGGCAGTAACGGTGCCGGCACCCGCAGGGTCACGCCATCACGCGGGTGGTTGGGCTCGAAGTGATAACTCAACGGCAGCGTCAGGTCCCCCAGGCGCAGGGTGTCCGGATAATGCGCGGCGGTGATTTCGTTGGCTTCGCGGGCCAGCACGTCCTCTTCACGCATAATCAGCAGCTGCGGGTCTTTCTGGCTGTTGACCCGATACCAGCTGTCGAAGGTCGCGGTCTGATGAATCTCGGCGGGCAGGCGTGCTTCGTAGAAGGCAAACAAGGTTTCCTCGTCCGCCAGAATGTCGCGGCGCCGGGCCTTGGCTTCCAGCTCATCGAGCTGTTCGAGCAGTTGCGCATTGGCCGACAGGCACTTGGCCCTGGACTGGATTTCACCACGTACCAAGGCTTCGCGGATAAACAGTTCGCGGGAAACCCCAGGGTCGATCGGCCCATAGTGCACCGGCCGGCGACCGACGATGATCAGCCCGAACAAGGTGATCTGTTCGTAAGCCACCACTTGTCCGCGCTTCTTCTCCCAATGGGGTTCGAAGTGATTTTTCTTGATCAGGTGCCCGGCCAGGGGTTCGATCCAGTCGGCATCGATCTTGGCCACCATGCGCGCATAGAGCTTGGTGGTTTCCACCAGTTCGGCGGTCATCAACCATTGCGGACGCTTCTTGCCCAGCCCCGAGGACGGATGAATCCAGAAGCGTCGCTGACGCGCACCGAGATAATCGCCCTCGTCAGTCTTCTGGCCGATCTGGCTGAGCAAGCCGGACAACACAGCCTTGTGCAGCTTCGGATAATCCGCCGGCTCTTTATTGAGGGACAGCTGCATGTCGCGGCAGATCAGGCTCAACTGACGATGGGAGTCGCGCCACTCGCGCAAGCGCAGGTAGTTCAGGAAATTCTTGCGGCACCAGTTGCGCAACGGACTGGCCGTCAGGGCCTGGCGCTGCTCTTCAAAACCGCGCCACAGATTGACCAGCCCGGCGAAGTCCGAATCCACATCCTTCCATTGTGCGTGGGCCTGGTCGGCGGCCTGTTGCCGCTCCGGTGGCCGCTCGCGCGGGTCCTGGATCGACATGGCGCTGGCAACGATCAGCACTTCCTGCAAGCTGCCGAGTTTCGCGGCTTCCAGCAGCATGCGACCCATGCGCGGGTCCACCGGCAAGCGCGCCAGCTGACGGCCCAACGGGGTCAACTGGCTGTTGCGGTCCACCGCCGAGAGTTCTTGCAGCAAGTTGAAGCCGTCGCTGATGGCCTTGCCATCCGGCGGTTCGATAAACGGGAAATCGGTGATCTCGCCCAGGCGCAGATGGAGCATCTGCAAAATCACCGCCGCGAGGTTGGTGCGCAGGATTTCCGGGTCGGTAAATTCCGGACGGCCGATAAAGTCCTCTTCGCTGTACAGGCGCACGCAAATGCCCGGCTCGACCCGCCCGCAGCGACCCTTGCGCTGGTTGGCACTGGCCTGGGAAATGGCCTCGATCGGCAAGCGTTGAACCTTGGCGCGGTAGCTGTAGCGGCTAATGCGCGCCGTACCGCTGTCGATCACGTAGCGAATGCCCGGCACGGTCAGCGAAGTTTCCGCGACGTTGGTCGCCAGGACCACGCGACGGCCCGGATGGGACTGGAAGATTCGCTGCTGCTCGGCCGGCGACAACCGTGCATAGAGCGGCAGAATCTCGGTGTGCTTGAGCTGGGCCTTGCGCAGCATGTCGGCGGCGTCACGAATCTCGCGCTCACCCGGCAGGAACACCAGCACATCCCCCGGGCTGCGGCGCTCGCTGCGCTCATGGGCGGCGATTTCGTCAAGGGTGGCGAGGATCGCCTGATCCACCGTCAGGTCGTCCTCGACCCGGTTACCTTCTTCGTCCTGCTCCAGCGTCAACGGCCGGTACCAGGTGTCTACCGGGAAGGTGCGGCCGGAGACCTCGACAATCGGTGCATCGTCGAAGTGCTTGGAGAAGCGCTCCAGATCGATGGTCGCCGAGGTGATGATGACTTTCAGGTCCGGGCGACGGGGCAGCAGGGTTTTCAGGTAACCGAGCAAAAAGTCGATGTTCAGGCTGCGTTCGTGGGCTTCGTCGACGATGATCGTGTCGTAGCGTTCGAGGTAGCGGTCGTTCTGGGTTTCCGCCAGCAGGATGCCGTCGGTCATCAGCTTGATCAGGGTGTTGGCATCGCTCTGGTCCTCGAACCGCACCTGATAACCGACCAGGGCGCCAAGCGGCGTGGCCAGTTCTTCGGCCACCCGGCTGGCGACGCTGCGGGCAGCGATCCGGCGCGGCTGGGTATGACCGATCAGGCCGTGCTGGCCGCGCCCGATTTCCAGGCAGATCTTCGGCAACTGGGTGGTCTTGCCCGAGCCGGTTTCACCGGCAATGATCAGCACCTGATGCTGTTGCAGTGCCGCCTTGATTTCATCGCGCTTGGCGGCAATCGGCAGGCTGTCGTCGTAACGAATCACCGGCAGGCTGGCACGTCGCGCCAGCACCTGGTCGCAGGACGCCTGCATGCGCGCCACCCACTGGGCCAGCTTGGCTTCGTCGGGTTTCTTGCGCAGCTCGAGCAACTGGCGCCGCAACCGGTGACGGTCGGCGAGCATGGCGTGATCGAGGTTTTTCAGCAGTTTGTCGATGGAGGGCGATTCGTCAGTCATAGAAGCAGCGGCAAGCTTTAAGCCAAAAGCGGCAAGAGTAACAGAGATGCGGCCGCAAGCTGATTCGCTTTTAACTTGAAGCTTGTCGCTTGCAGCTTATAGCTGCTCTCCCCCTTTACGCCGATACGGAAACACGTCGATCACCTTGCCGGCCCGAATCGCCTCTTGCAGGCTTTTCCAGTAGTCGGCGTTGTACAGCTCACCGTGCAACTGGTTGAACAGCCGGCGCTGGCCGGCATCGGCAAACAGGAACGGCGGGAACTCCTCCGGGAACACGTCCAGCGGGCCGATGGAATACCAGGGCTCGGAGGCCATTTCGTCTTCCGGGGTACGCGGTTGTGGAATGTGGCGGAAGTTGGCTTCGGTGAGAAAGCAGATCTCGTCGTAGTCATAAAACACCACGCGTCCGTGCCGGGTGACGCCAAAGTTCTTCAACAGCATGTCGCCGGGGAAGATATTGGCCGCCGCCAACTGTTTGATCGCCAGCCCGTAGTCCTCCAGCGCCTCGCGCACCTGGGCGGGGTTGGCGTTCTCCAGGTACAGGTTCAGCGGGGTCATCCGGCGCTCGGTCCAGCAGTGACGGATCAACACCGTATCGCCCTCCACTTGCACCGTGGAGGCGGCGACTTCCAGCAACTCGGCCAGGCACGCCGGGTCAAACTTGCTCAACGGAAAGCGGAAGTCGGCGAACTCCTGGGTATCGGCCATGCGCCCGACCCGGTCGACACTTTTCACCAGCCGGTACTTCTCGATGACCGTCGCACGATCGACGTTTTTCGACGGCGAGAACCGGTCCTTGATGATCTTGAACACGGTGTTGAACCCCGGCAGGGTAAACACGCTCATGACCATGCCACGCACACCCGGCGCCATGATGAACGGGTCATCGGTGTTGGCCAGGTGGTTGATCAGCGCCCGGTAGAACTCCGACTTACCGTGTTTGTAGAAGCCGATCGAGGTGTACAGCTCGGCGATGTGCTTGCCCGGCAGGATGCGCCTGAGGAAGCCGATGAACTCCGCCGGCACCGGCACATCGACCATGAAATACGAGCGGGTGAACGAGAAAATGATCGACACGTCGGCTTCATCGGTGATCAACGCATCGATCTGGATGCCCCGACCCTCGCGGTGCAGGAATGGAATCACCAGCGGCCATTGTTCGTCCGCGGTAAAGATGCGCCCCACCAGGTAGGCGCCCTTGTTGCGATAGAGCACCGAAGAAAACAGCTCGACGCTCAACTCCGGGTCTTTGCACACCCAATCGGGCAGGTTCTCGCGCAGTTGCGATTCGAGCCGGCGCAGGTCACCCGCGAGGTCGGCGTAGTCCTCGCTGAAGCGGTAGTCGGCAAAGATACTCGCCAGCATCCCCGTTAGCTGGCCGTGGGGCTTGTAGGTGCGGGTTTGTGCGGCACGGGCCCGACGCAGGCTCGGCCGGGTGGTGTGAATGAACATGCTGCCGTCGCTGATCAGGTCGTGGCTGAACAACCCGCAGAAGGTCGAGTTGTACCAGGTCTCGGACAACTCATCGTCGAAACGCAGGTCGATCAGGCTGATATAGGCACTTTTGACCAGCGGCCAACTGCTGACATCCAGCAGCGTCTCGGCGGCAAAGGCCGCGTGCAGGCGGCCCACCACTTCGCCGACCTTCTCTTCGTAGAGGTTGATCCGCGCCGCCGACGCCACCTGCGCCTCCTGCCACTGCGCCTGTTCGAAGCGGGCCCGGGCGCCATCGGTGATCTGGCGGAAATGCTCGCGATAATCATCGAAGCCGTCGAGGATCATCTGGGCGATATCGGCGGCGGGCCATGGCTGCGGCATGTGGAGACCTCTGAGGGGTGGTTCTTATCGTTGGAGGCTGAGCTTAGAGGTCAATTGTCAGGCAACGCAACCATTGCCTTGGCCCCGTGCGGCAGCGACACTTGCGCCCCGATAAGGAAGGAACGAGCCGTGAACCCCGTCGATATTCTGCGTTTGTTGTCACTTGCCGCCATTTGGGGAGCGAGCTTTCTGTTCATGCGCATCATTGCCCCAGAGATTGGCACAATCCCCACTGCCTTTTTCCGGGTGTCCATCGCTGCCACCGGCTTGCTGGTGATCCTGGCGCTGATGCGCGTCAGCTGGGACTTTCGCGGCAAGTTCAAGACGGTGCTGTTGCTCGGGGTGATCAACTCCGGGATTCCGGCGACCCTGTACTCGGTGGCCGCCCAAGTGCTGCCTGCGGGTTACTCGGCGATTTTCAATGCCACCACCCCGCTGATGGGCGTATTGATCGGCGGGCTGTTCTTCAGCGAAAGACTCAGCCTGTCGAAGATTGCGGGCGTCGCCCTCGGCCTGCTGGGTGTCGCCGTACTGACCCGCGCCGGCCCCATGGCCTTTGATATGGAACTGTTACTGGGCGCCCTCGCCTGCCTGCTGGCGACCACCTGCTACGGCTTCGCCGGGTTCCTGGCGCGACGCTGGCTCGACCATCAAGGCGGCCTCGACAGTCGGCTCTCGGCACTGGGCAGCATGCTCGGCGCCACCCTGTTCCTGCTTCCCCTGTTCGGCTACAGCGTGATCAGTCAGCCACCCGTGAGCTGGGGCGGCTGGAGCGTCTGGTTGTCGCTGCTGGGGCTGGGCCTGGGGTGCACCGCGCTGGCCTACATCCTGTACTTCCGCTTGCTCACCTCGATCGGCCCGATCAAATCCATGACCGTGACCTTCATGATCCCGCCATTCGGGGTGTTGTGGGGGGCATTGTTTCTCGATGAGCCGTTGTCGATGGTCCATGTATATGGCGGGGTTTTGATTGCGGCGGCGCTGTGGCTGGTGCTCAAACCCGTGGCGGCGAAAGCCTCCAGGCAGGCCTGACAACCCTCCGGGATGGCGGCGCATCGACACGCTCAATGCGCTGCCCGGACGGCCTGCACCTCAGCTCAAGGATATGCCAGCGTAATCAGGTAAGCCCCTGACGTCACCGGCTTGCCGGCACCGTCCACCAAGGCGTAATGCTGGTCGTAGTAACGGCCATCCTGGGTCCTGCCGACCACCCGCTTCACATCCACACGGGAATGATCGAGCGCGCTGACCGAGCGAACTGGCTCGACGCTCTGCACACTGACGCAGACATGACGTGAACTCCGGCTGGCCGGATCCGCAATGCCCGCCATGAAAAAACGCGACCTTCGTCCATCACGAAGGTCGCGCCCGCATCAGCCTGACTTGCGGAACACAAACACCAGCCCTACGATAATCAGCACCATCCCCAGCAGGCTCAACGTCGCCAGCCGGTTGCCGAAGATCAGGTAGTCCATCACCGCGGTCACTGCGGGCACCAGGTAGAACAGGCTGGTGACGTTCACCAGGTTGCCACGGGCAATCAGGCGATACAGCAGCAAGGTGGCCAACAGCGACACCACCAGCCCCATCCACAACACCGGTACGATGAAGCCGACACTGTGTTCAAAGTGGAACGGCTGAAAAGGCACGAACACCCCGCACAACAACAGCCCGGCCAGGTATTGCACCGGCAGCGTACCCAATGGATTGTCAGTGATGCGCTTTTGCATGATGGAGCCTACGGTCATGCTCAGCAGCGCCATCAGGCCATAGAGCATCCCGGCCAGCGACATCCCGGCCAGACCGATGCCCTGGTACACCACCATGATCAATCCCGCCAGGCCTAGCGTCAGGCCGAATATCCGGCTCCAGGAACGCTGACGCTCCATCAACACCACCGTGAGTATCGGCTGCACCCCCATGATGGTCGCCATGACCCCCGGCGTGACGTTGAGGTCCAGCGCCAACAGATAGAAAATCTGATAGGCGCCCAACAGCACCAGACCGGTGGCCGCCGCATAGCACAGCGACCGGCCGCCACGGGGCCGTTGGAGATTGAACAACGGGACCAACAGCACCAGCCCGCACAGGGCAATGGCAAAACGGATCAACAGGAACGCAAAGGGCGAGGCATGGGCCAGTCCCCACTTGGAGAAAATCGCCCCACTGCTCCAGAGCAGAACAAACAGACTCGTGGAGGCCGCCGCCAGTGCGGTCTTTTTGGAAATGAGCAACATGAAAACCACCTGTCATCAGGCAATAAGCCAACTCAGCCGAAGCCGAAATTCATTTTTTTTGTGTTCAGGCAGGCACAGGGAGCAGCAGAAATGCCGATCAGCCCGAAATGCCGACACCTGGCGGTGAGACCACCGCGCACACTGGCGTGCGACTGACAGGAGGGGGGTAATGACTGATCTGCCCTGGCTGCTGTTTCCCGCACGGCACGACGCCAGCGTTGACCGCTGAATCGACTACCGCGTTGACGTGGAATGCAGGCATGGGCTGATCTTTTTTGAAGAGAATGAAACGTCGGGCGCAACGCTCGACGAGCGCTGACTATAACCAGCGCTCGATACGTTTAGCAACCACTCAGCCAAACAACCAATAACCCGGGTTACTGCTGGTTTTCCTGCTCGGTGAACAAGTCACTGAACAGCATGCTCGACAGGTAACGCTCACCGGAATCGGGCAGGATCACCACGATGGTCTTGCCCTGCATCTCCGGGGTTTCCGCCAGGCGCACGGCAACCGCCATCGCGGCACCACAGGAAATACCACACAGAATGCCTTCTTCCTGCATCAGGCGCAGGGCCATGGCCTTGGACTCTTCATCACTGACCAGCTCAACCCGGTCGACCATCGACAGATCCAGGTTTTTCGGCACAAATCCAGCACCGATGCCCTGGATCTTGTGCGGGCTTGGCTTGATTTCATCGCCGGCCAGGGCCTGGGTGATCACAGGCGAAACCACGGGTTCCACCGCCACCGACAGGATCGGCTTGCCCTGGGTATTCTTGATATAACGCGAAACACCGGTAATGGTGCCGCCGGTGCCCACGCCGGCGACCAGCACATCGATCGCGCCGTCGGTGTCGCTCCAGATTTCCGGGCCGGTGGTCTTTTCATGAATCGCCGGGTTGGCCGGGTTATCGAACTGTTGCGGCATGAAGTAGCGGGCCGGGTCGCTGGCCATGATGTCTGCCGCCTTTTCAATGGCGCCCTTCATGCCTTTGGCGGGTTCAGTGAGCACCAGCTCCGCGCCCAGGGCCTTGAGCACCTTGCGACGTTCGATGCTCATGGACGCCGGCATGGTCAGCATCAGCTTGTAGCCGCGAGCGGCCGCCACGAAGGCCAGGCCGATGCCGGTATTACCCGAAGTCGGCTCGACGATGGTCATGCCCGGCTTGAGTTTGCCAGTGCTTTCAGCGTCCCAGATCATGTTCGCGCCAATACGGCACTTGACCGAGTAACCCGGGTTACGCCCTTCGATCTTGGCCAGGATGGTCACGCCACGTGGCGCGATACGGTTGATCTGCACCAGCGGCGTATTGCCAATGGAATGGGCGTTGTCAGCAAAAATACGGCTCATGGCTGGGTCCTTGTGCAGCGTTGGAGTAGCCTTCAAGGGTATGCCTCACGCCACGGTGCGTCCAGCCGTCGTAGCCTGGCTGCACATCGGCAAACACACACTCGTCCTGTAACGATTGCAACCGCGCAAAGCGATGCCAATCATCAGGCCTGTTCGATGCCAGTTGCTGATTTTCGATAGAAGTCAGCGCCAACCTGACTCTTGATACGAGCCAGTAACCCTGACCGAGTCAACATGTGACGCCCCATTCAGAGACTGAATAAGCCGTCTGCGTTCACAGTCGACCGGGCACCGCGTTATAGTCGGGCATTACATTTTATTTCGCCCGCCCTGCCCGGTGCTGGTCGGCGTCACCGTTCGAGGAATTACCGATGAAGTTCGAAGGCACCCGTGCATACGTCGCCACCGATGACCTGAAGCTGGCGGTCAACGCCGCCATCACCCTGGAGCGGCCATTGCTGGTCAAGGGCGAGCCGGGCACCGGCAAGACCATGCTCGCCGAGCAACTGGCCGAGTCCTTTGGCGTCAAGCTGATTACCTGGCACATCAAGTCCACCACCAAGGCCCACCAGGGTCTGTACGAGTACGACGCGGTCAGCCGCCTGCGCGACTCGCAACTGGGTAACGAGAAGGTCCACGACATCCGCAACTACCTGAAAAAGGGCAAGCTGTGGGAAGCCTTCGAGTCGGATGAGCGCGTGATCCTGTTGATCGACGAAATCGACAAGGCCGACATCGAGTTCCCCAACGACCTGCTGCAAGAACTCGACAAGATGGAGTTCTACGTTTACGAGATCGACGAGACCATCAAGGCCAAGCAGCGCCCGATCATCATCATTACCTCCAACAATGAAAAAGAGCTGCCCGACGCCTTCCTGCGCCGCTGCTTCTTCCACTACATCGCCTTCCCGGACCGCACCACCCTGCAAAAGATCGTCGACGTGCACTACCCGGACATCAAGAAGGACTTGGTCAGCGAAGCGCTGGACGTGTTCTTCGACGTGCGCAAAGTGCCGGGCCTGAAGAAAAAGCCATCGACCTCCGAACTGGTGGACTGGCTGAAACTGCTGATGGCCGACAACATCGGTGAAGCGGTGCTGCGCGAGCGCGATCCGACCAAGGCCATCCCGCCGCTGGCCGGCGCCCTGGTCAAGAACGAACAAGACGTGCAATTGCTTGAGCGCTTGGCGTTCATGAGCCGTCGCGGCACGCGTTAAGCCCTCGGTTCAACAAGAGCGAGGGCGATAGCCATGCTGCTTAACCTGTTCAATGAAATGCGCGCCGCCAAGGTACCGGTGTCGGTGCGCGAGCTGCTGGACCTGATCAACGCGCTGAAACAGCGCGTGACCTTCGCCGACATGGACGAGTTCTATTACTTGTCGCGGGCGATTCTGGTGAAGGACGAGCGGCATTTCGACAAGTTCGACCGGGCTTTCGGCGCCTACTTCAATGGCCTGGAAAAACTCGACGACCACCTGCAGGCACTGATCCCCGAGGACTGGCTGCGCAAGGAATTCGAGCGTTCGCTGACCGATGAGGAACGGGCGCAGATCCAGTCCCTGGGCGGCCTGGACAAGCTGATCGAAGAGTTCAAGAAACGCCTGGAAGAACAGAAGGAACGCCATGCCGGTGGCAACAAGTGGATCGGCACCGGCGGCACCAGCCCGTTCGGCTCCGGCGGCTTCAACCCGGAAGGCATCCGGGTGGGCGATGCCGGCAAGCGCCAGGGCCGTGCGGTCAAGGTCTGGGATCAGCGCGAATACAAGAACCTCGACGATCAGGTCGAGCTGGGGACGCGCAACATCAAGGTGGCCCTGCGCCGACTGCGCAAGTTTGCCCGCCAGGGCGCCGCGGACGAACTGGACATCGACGGCACCATCGACCACACCGCCCGCGATGCCGGCCTGCTGAACATCCAGATGCGTCCGGAACGCCGCAACAACATCAAGTTGTTGCTGCTGTTCGACATCGGCGGCTCGATGGATGCCCATGTGAAGATCTGCGAGGAGCTGTTCTCGGCCTGCAAGACCGAGTTCAAGCACCTGGAGTACTACTACTTCCACAACTTCGTCTACGAGTCGGTGTGGAAGAACAACATGCGCCGTGGCTCGGAGCGCACCTCGACCATGGACTTGCTGCACAAGTACGGCGCCGACTACAAAGTGATTTTCGTCGGTGACGCCGCGATGGCGCCTTACGAAATCACCCAGCCCGGTGGCAGCGTCGAACACTGGAACGAAGAAGCCGGCTACGTCTGGATGCAGCGGTTCATGGAAAAGTACAAGAAGCTCATCTGGATCAACCCGTACCCGAAAGACACTTGGGGCTATACCAGTTCGACCAACATCGTTCGCGACCTGATCGAAGACCAGATGTACCCGCTGACCTTGCGCGGGCTGGAAGAAGGGATGCGGTTTCTTTCCAAGTAAACCAGCCGTACCACCTGACCTGATACTGATCGTTCCCATGCAGAGCACGGGAACGATCATTGTGGGCTGCGGTGTCTAGATAAACCGCTGCAAATACTCGACATGCTGCCGGTGCGCCGTTTCCTGCACCACCGGCGCCAAGCGCACCTGCTGCCCCGGCAAACACTGCGCCAGCCGCGCCAATGACAGTGGCGTCAATGCCCCCAGCCGTGGATACCCGCCAATGGTCTGCCGATCATTGAGCAGCACGATCGGCTGCCCGTCCGGTGGGACCTGGACCGCCCCCAGCGGGATGCCTTCGGAGATCATCGGCTGGCCCTGATACTGCAACGCAGGTCCCAGCAAACGAATCCCCATGCGATCGCCGCGACTGTCCAGGATCCAGCCGCTGTTGAAGGCATCAAACAGGCTCTGGCCACTGAACTGGCCATGTTGCGCACCGAGCACCAGATCCAGCGGTTGTTGCCGGGTGAAGTCGGGGCGCTGGTCACGCGGGACCTCGCGCAAGGTCTGCCCCTGCCCCGAGTAAGTCAGCTCTGCGCCCTTGGCCAGGGGACGACCAAAACCATCCAGACCACCCAGTTCCTCACGCACCACCGTTGCACAACTGCCCAGCACCGCCGGGGCGTTGAAACCGCCAGGTGCCGCCAGGTACGCACGGGCACCGAGCAACGGTGACGTGAACTGCAAACGCTGGCCTTTACGCAGGTGGAAACTGCGCCATGGCGCCAGCGACTGGCCCTCCAGCAGCGCCCCAAGATCTGCCCCTGCCAGCGCCAGGCAGCAATCCTCCTGCGCCTCCAGTGTCAGCCCGCCGAGGGTGATTTCAATCACCGCGGCGTCCATGGCGTTGCCCAGCAAGTTGTTGGCCCAGGACATCGACAGCCAGTCCGCCGCCCCACCCTGAGTAACGCCCAGGTGCCGCACGCCGAAGCGGCCAGCATCCTGCAACAGGCACAGCGGGGTGCTGGCCTCAACGGTCAAGCGGCTCATGCCACCACCTCCAGCGGCGTATCGTCGCCGCCCAGATTGACGAACTCTGCATGGCTGACCGCTTCGAAGCGCACCCGGTCTCCCGGTTGCATCAGGCTGTAGCCATCACGCCCACGGTCGAACAGCCTGGCCGGGGTACGACCGATCAGGTTCCAGCCACCGGGGGACTCCACCGGATAGGCGGCGGTCTGCCGCTCGGCGATCCCCACACTCCCGGCTGCCACACGCTTGCGCGGCGTACTCAGACGCGGCGCGGCCAACGCCTCTTCGACCAACCCCATAAAGGCAAAGCCTGGGGCAAACCCCAAGGCGAACACCTGATACTCACGCCCGCTGTGGCGGCGAATCACCTCCTCCACCGCCAGGCCGCTGCGTTGCGCCAGCAGACTCAGCTCAGGCCCGACACTGGGGTCATACCAGACCGGCAACACATGACACTGGCCGCCCGCCTGCGTATCGGGCTTGAGCTCGATCAACGCTTGGGCGATGAGCTCACGCGCCTGGGCGGGGCTCAACGCCAGCAGATCGTAATGCACCATCAGCGTCGTGTAGGACGGCACCAGATCGATCAAATGCGCGCCAAAACCTTCGCGCAATCGCGCACAGGCCGCGAGCATCCAGGGCATGTTGGTTTCGGCAATTTCATCGAACAAACGCACCATCAAGCAATCGATCGCCACCACTTCAACCCGTGGCTTCATAGCGCGTCCTGCTGATTCAATGCCTCGCGGATACGCTGCACGGCCGCCACGGAACTGGCGTTGTCACCGTGCACGCACAAGGTGTTGGCCTGCAGCCGCAAGGCACTTCCGTCGCTGGCGACAAGGTTGCCACCGCGGGCGATGGTCAGCGCCTGCTCGATGATGACCGCAGGGTCGTGATGCACCGCGCCTGGCTGTTGCCGCGACACCAGGCGTCCGGCGCTGTCATAGGCCCGATCGGCGAACGCTTCGAACCACAGCGTCACGCCATACTCGTCACCGATCAACTGTGCCGCGCTGTTGTCGCGGGTCGCCATCAACATCAACGGCAGTTGCCGGTCATACGCGGCGACCGCCTGAATCACTGCCCGCAACTGTGCGGGGTTGGCCATCATGTCGTTGTACATCGCTCCGTGGGGTTTGACGTAGCTGACGCGAGCGCCCTGGGCACGGCAAATGCCGTCCAGTGCGCCGATCTGGTAATGCAGCAGGTCCTGCAGTTCTTGCGCGCTGTACGCCATCGAACGCCGGCCAAACCCCACCAGGTCCTGATAGGCCGGATGGGCACCGATTTGTACGCCATGGCTCAATGCCAGGCTGACGGTCTTGCGCATGATGCTTGGGTCACCGGCGTGGAAACCGCAGGCAATGTTGGCGCAATCAATGAATGGCATCACTTCTGCGTCCAGACCCATGGTCCAGCTGCCAAAGCTTTCGCCGATGTCGCAGTTCAATAACAGGCGGCTCACAGTGAGTGCTCCTGTGGAATTTTGTCATTTTAACCGAGGGGAGCTTTACAGCAGCCCCCGTCGATTGACCGTTACTGCGCCTCGAGTTGCTTGCCACGGGTTTCCGGCAGGCTCAACGCCGCCAGGATCACCACGCCGTAAGACACCGCCGCGAACGCACCGATACCGACACTCAGTGGCACGGTCTGGCTGAGCAGGCCGATCAGCAGCGGGAACAGTGCCGCCAGTGCGCGCCCTACGTTGTAGCAAAAGCCCTGGCCTGAACCACGAATCCGGGTGGGGAACAGCTCGGTCAGGAATGCGCCCATGCCGCTGAAAATCCCGGAGGCAAAGAACCCCAGCGGAAAGCCCAGCCAGAGCATGACACCGTTGCTGACTGGCAGCTGGGTGTAGAGCAGGACAATGGTGAACGAGCCCACGGCGAACAAAATGAAGTTCTTTTTGCGCCCGAGAATGTCGGTCAGGTAGGCGCTGATCACATAGCCGACGTAAGACCCGACAATCACCATCGCCAGATAGCCGCCGGTGCCCAGCACGCTCAGTCCACGTTCGTTTTTCAGGAAGGTCGGCAACCAGGAGGTAATCGCGTAGTACCCGCCCAAGGCACCGGTGGTCAGCAGGGACGCACGCAAGGTGGTGCTGAGCATGCCGGGGGCGAAGATCTCGTAGAACTTCGACGGGTTGCTCGGCTCCTGCCTGGCCTTGGCTTCGCGGTAGATTTCCGGGTCCTTGACCAGGCGGCGAACGAAGATCACGAACACCGCTGGCACAATGCCGAGCAGGAACAGCGCGCGCCAGGCATCTTCCGGCGGCAGGATCGAAAACAGTATCGCGTAGAGAATCGCCGTCAGGCCCCAGCCCAGGGCCCAGCCTGACTGCACCATGCCCACCGCCTTGCCGCGGTCCTTGGCGCGGATCACTTCGCCGATCAGCACCGCGCCCGCCGTCCACTCACCACCAAAGCCGAAGCCCATCAGGGTCCGGGCGATCAGCAGTTGTTCGTAGTTTTGCGCAAAGCCGCAGAGGAAGGTGAAGAAGGCAAACCACAGCACGGTCAGTTGCAGGGTGCGCACGCGACCGATACGGTCGGACAGAATCCCGGCCACCCAACCACCAATGGCCGAGGCGATCAGCGTACTGGTGTGGATCAGCCCGGCTTCGCCCGTGGTGATCCCCCACATGGCGATCAGCGTCGGTACCACGAAGCTGAGCATCTGGGTGTCCATGCCATCCAGGCCATAACCGATCTTGCAGCTCCAGAACGTACGCCGCTCCTGCTGGTTGATATTGCGGTACCAGTCAAAGGGACCGGGGCGGCTCAAGGCCTTGTCCTGGGCGACAGAGGTCGTGTCGGGCGCACTCATGGCGAATCTCCAGCTGATTTTTATTGGTATTGTGATGAACGCCAACGACGCATATCGTGGGTCTGGCGCATTTTTCGACGACAGCCCCCTGCCCGTCCAACTAATAAAACCCCCGCCAAGGCATAAGAAAAAGTTGATCCCATGAACCTCAAATTCCTTGAAACCTTTGTCTGGGTCGCCCGACTGAAAAGTTTTCGCCTGACCGCCGACAAACTCTTCACCACCCAGGCCTCGATTTCCAGCCGCATCGCGGTGCTGGAAAGCGAGCTGGGGGTGAAGCTGTTTCTGCGCGACTCACGGGGCGTGAAGCTGACGCCCGAAGG
The DNA here is from genome assembly GCF_900187535.1 of Pseudomonas sp. Irchel s3a18. Taxonomy (NCBI): domain Bacteria; kingdom Pseudomonadati; phylum Pseudomonadota; class Gammaproteobacteria; order Pseudomonadales; family Pseudomonadaceae; genus Pseudomonas; species Pseudomonas sp. Irchel s3a18. The sequence continues at coordinate 195,308 of NZ_FYDV01000007.1, forward strand.
CTTGAAGGTGCTCGACTACGCCGAGCAGATGATGGACACCATGCAAGCGCTCAAGCAGTCCCTGGAAACCCGCTCCAGCAAGGCCGGACGGGTGCGCATCGGTGTGATGGACACAGTGATTCATACCTGGCTCAGCCCGCTGGTGGCGCAGATCACCGATCACTACCCGCAGCTGGAAATCGAACTGGTCGCCGATACGTCACTGAACCTCTGCGACCAGCTGCAAAAAGGCTTTCTGGACCTGATCCTGCAAACCGACCTGTTGCGCCAGGAAAGTGTGCGCAGCCTGGACCTGGCCAGCCACCCGATGGGCTGGATCGTTGCCAGCCACTCGATCTACAACCGCGACTACACCAGCGTGGCGGAACTGGGTCACGAGCGCATCATCACCTACTCGAAAAACTCCCACCCCCATCAAGACGTGCTCAGCCTGATGCAGGCCAACGGAGTGTCCAGCCCACGACTCAGTTGTGTGAACTCGGTGTCGGCGATCACCCGATTGCTGCGAGACGGCTTCGGTATCGGCGCGCTGCCGCCGGTACTGGTCAGAGAAGAACTGGCCCGCAGCGAATTGACCTTGCTGGCGATCGAGCAGCGGCCACCGAATCTGCAGGTGGTCGTGTCCTGGCGGGTTGGCGCGGAGTGGGTCGAGGAAATCGTGACTTTGTGCCAGCACGTGGTGGAGCGCTATGCGCAGGAGGTGGGTGAGCAATACATGGTATTGAGCAAACCCCTGGACAGAATCTGAGAGGCTCATCCTGCATACAATTAGGAATTGATATCATTTGCATTAATTTTTTAATTCGGTATTCTCAGCGCGCTTTCAGTCAACCACAGCCTCAAGGAACAGGGCCTGATGCGCGCCTATACGCAAAAACAACAGCAGTTGCTCTCTCGCTGGAGCGAAGCCCTCGGCACCGAGGCGTTCCAGTCCCACCGCATCACCCTCGATCATTTGTGCAATGCCCTGGATCCCGCCGCCCAACGCAGCTTCCAACGCCTGATCCAGGCGCTGTTTCGCGAAGGCCTGATCACCCCTGATGTTTGCCGGTTCGACGACAATAACCGCTGCTGGCTGCCGCTTGGCGACGGTTCGCAACTCTGCTTCGATCACCTGTCCGGTACACGGATGAACAGTTGGGACGTGCGCGGCAGCATCGTCCTGCACACCCCCGACCGCCAACCGCACAAGATCCAGTTGCCCAGCGAACTGCTCGCTCTCCTCGGCACGCTGCTCACCCCGTCCGCCTCCCCGCAGGTCCTGGAACGCCTGGCCCTGGAGCTGGATGACAGCTTCAGCAACGACACACTGTGCCTGGCGTTCCACCATGGCTGGACCGAGCGCCTGAGAGAGCAAATCGGCGCCGGGTACGACAACAATCTGCTGGCTTGGCTCCACGCCAGTCCCGGGCACCCGAACCCGACATCGCTGCTCGAACAGTGGGGCACGCTCGGCCATCCGTGGCACCCGAACTACAAGACCAAACTGGGCTTGAGCGCCGCTCAGGTCATCGCGTTCTCGCCCGAGTTCGAAGCGAGTTTTCCGATCGTGTTGTGCGCCCTGCACCGCCAGTACGCCCACGTCGAAGCGCTGGCTGGCACCGCCGACTACTGGGACTGGTGGCAAGGCCACTTCCCCCAGGCCGCCGAACAATTACAGCACCACTTGCACCAGCGGGGCCTGGACGTAGCGGACTACCTACCGCTGCCGTCGCACCCCTGGCAAGCCCATGAGGAACTGCCGCACTCGTTCGCCAACGAGATCGCGGACAACCTGCTGATCATCACTGACATCGTCGCCTTCACCGGCCACCCGACCATGTCCTTCCGCACGGTTGTACCCGAGGCCAGCCGTGTTGCGCCGATGGTCAAGCTGCCCGTGGCGTTGCGCCTGACCAGCGTGCAACGCACGGTGTCGCCACGCTCGGCCCGGATGGGGCCGCGCATCAGCCAGTTGATGCTGCAGATTCTCGACCAGGAGCCACAGATTCAGCGCCTGCTGAACATCGTGCCGGAGCGCATCGGCGTGCATTACGCCGCACAACCGGTAGACGAGGAACGTTCCCGGCATGCCGGCGTGTTGTACCGTGACAACCCTCTGACGCTGCTGCAAGCAGGCGAGTTGGCGGTACCGGTCGGCAGCCTGTTCGCCGTCAACGAATTCGAACAACCGCTGCTGCGTGATTGGGTCCAACTGGCTCAGGGTCGCGATGACAGCGAGGCCATGCTGGCGTTCTTCGATGATTACCTGTCGATTGCCGTGCCGGCGCTGCTGGACATCTACCTGATGTATGGCGTGGCGTTCGAAGCCCACCAGCAAAACAGCTTCATGGTGATGGGTGCTGACGGTCAGTTGAATCGTCTGTTGTTGCGTGATTTCGGTGACATTCGCATCGATCGCAAGACCCTGCACGCCCAGGGCCTGGATATCCAGTTGCACGATCCGAAAATGACCCTGTACGACGACGCAGGTTTTGTCCGCGACAAGCTCCTGCACACCACGTTCATGTGCCACTTGGGTGAACTGACATTGCTCTGTGCCCGCCACTGGAATGTGTCGCAAAGCATCCTTTGGGATCGCCTGGCAACGCAGGTTGCACAGTGTTTCGACAGCGTGCGCGAGCGCGTCGAACCGGCACGCTGGGAAAGCGAACGCCAGGCCTTGCTGGAGCAGGACTGGCCGGCAAAGTCGTTCATGCGCATGCGCTTGCTCGACAGTCATGCCGACATTGTCGGACGCCTCAGCAACCCACTGCGAGCTAGCGCCGATGCTCGCTGACGGGCGTGCATTGAGACTGCTGATCGTCATCCAGTTTGTCTCCATGGGCGCCATGGAAATGAGCGGCCCGTTCTGGCCCTTGCAGATCCAGCATCTGCTCGGGCCAGAGGGTGCTGGCTACACCGCGCTGCTATCGGCACTCGTCTATGCCGGCCCGATGCTCGCGGCCATGCTCCTGACACCCGCGTGGGGTCGCCTGGGCGACCGCACCGGGCACAAGCCGATGATCATTCGTGCGTTGCTGGCGCTGGCGCTCTGCCAAGGGCTCGCGGCCATCACCCACGACCCCTGGTTGCTGGTGGCCATTCGCGTGATGCAAGGCGCACTGGCCGGCTTCCTCGCAGCGGCTCAAGCCTATGCCCTGGCCTGCTGCGACAGCTCCCGGCGGGGCCATACCCTGGCGCGCCTGCAATCGGCGACCGCCGTCGGCTCGTTGATCGGCCCGGTGCTGGGCGGCTGGCTGATGGACGTCTCGGGCTTCGCCTTGCTCTGTTACGGCGCAACGGCGATTTGCCTGTTATGCGCGCTGGGCAGTTTTTTCCTGCCGGCCGACAAGGCGCGGGCCTCGCAGAAAAAAACCGTTGCGTCAGTGGCCCTGCCCAAAGGCTGGCTGAGTGCAATCTTGTTGGTGATCGTGTTGATCCAGGCCGCGAAGATGATCCCGCAGCCTTTCTACGCCCTGTACGTCGCCAACATCCTGCACGCACCGGGCTGGCTGATCGGCGCCACCTACGCCGCAAGTGCCGCCACCCTGGCGATTTCCGCACCGCTGTGGGGGCGTTTGTTCGACCGCTGGCAACCGGCCTATACCTTGCGCGTCATCGAGGGTGTCGCCTGGCTGTGTGCCCTGACGCTGGCCGCCACGGCACTGGCCAACGAATGGCTGGGGTTTCTCGCCAGCCGCCTGGTCTGGGGCATCTGGCAAGGCGCCCTGCTTCCCGTCGCCTATGCATTGATCGCCAATACCGTTTGCGCCAGCCAGCAGGGTTTTGCCCTCGGCCTGGGCAACAGCGCGGCCAAGGCCGGTGCCTTGCTCGGCACTGTGCTCGGCGGAATCGGCATGGGCGTGATCGGCCTGGCCCACAGCTTCTGGCTGGTGGCCCTGACCTACGCACTGGCCGCCCTCGGAATCCGTTGGGTGCGGGCATTCACCGTGACACCCGCTCCCACACCTTTATCTACCCACGCTAATCAAAACTAGAAAAAGACGACCTCATGACCCGAACCAAACTCTCATTGCTGATTCCGTTGCTCGGTGGCTTCAGTGCTCACAGCTGGGCCGATGACACCGAACAGCAGTCCGGCGCCCTGAACATGCAAGCCACTGTCGTTTCCGCGACCCGCAGTGAAGCGAGCATTGCCTCGATCCCGGGCTCGGTCCAGGTGATCGACGAACAGCAAATCCGCGAGCAGAGCGGCGCGGGTCGTCGGGTCTCCGACATTCTTGGGCAATTGGTTCCCGGCCTTGCACCGTCCACCGGCGGGATGAGCAACTACGGCCAGACCTTGCGCGGGCGCAGCGTGCTGGTCTTGATCGACGGTGTGTCGCAGAACGCCACGCGCGACAATTTCCGCCAGCTCAACAGCATCTCCCCGGCCAGCATCGAACGCATCGAAGTGGTCTCCGGTGCCAGCAGTGTCTACGGTGCCGGCGCTTCAGGCGGCATCATCAACATCATCACCAAGCGCAATCAGGGCCAGGAAGCTGCCTACAGCAGCAAACTGGGCATGACCACTGGCAACAACTTCAACCGCAAAGGCTTCGCCTACGAAGCCTTCCAGAGTGCCACCGGGCGCAAGGATGCCCTGGACTGGTATGTGTCCGCCGACCTGACGCAACGCAACGATCAGTTCGACGGCAACGGTGACCGCATCCCTCAAGACACCTCCCAGGGCAGCAGCATGGACACCGAGACCTATGACCTGCAAGGTCGTTTCGGTTACGAGCTGGACGAGAACAAGAAAGTCAGCCTGTCGCTGCAGGACTACAAGGACGAACAGGACACCGGCTACACCAAGGACCCGAAAAACAAGCAGGAAGCCGTCGCGATCAAAGGGCTGAACCTCGACGACCAGCCCTATACCCATAACCAGGCCGTCAATCTCAATTACACCGACAAGGACTTCCACGGTCAGGGCCTGCAACTGGAAAGCTACTGGCGCCGCGCTGACGCACTGTTTTTCCCTGACGTGTCGCGGGGCTACGCTGGCGTCTCCGACAACAACAGCGTGCAGAATGTCTACGGCCTGCGCGCCGCCATTGATACACCGCTGCCGGCCATTGGCAGTGCCACGGGCAATCTGGTCTGGGGTGCCGACTACGATAACGAGCGCTCCACCCAGCGGGGTGACCAGTACAGTGTCAAGGGCCTGGACTACACCAAGACCGGCACCACCTTTGAACTGGGCCCGGATACCGAGACCACCACCAAGGCCATCTACGGGCAAATGTCCTGGGACATCGCCGACTGGACCGTGCGCGGCGGCATTCGCCGTGAATGGATCGAAAGCGACGTCTCCGACAGCATCGCCTATGGCGAGATCGTCCAGACCGGCAATTATGCGACGCTGCCCGGCGAAACCCTCAAGTACGACGCTACCCTGTACAACCTGGGGGCGGTCTATCACCTGAGTGAGAACCAGGACGTTTTCGTCAATTACAGCCAGGGTTTTTCGCTGCCGGATATCCAGCGTTTCCTGCGTGACGTGAACAGCTCCTTTAACATCCAGACCCTCGACGCCCAGGCCATCAAGGTCGACAGCTACGAGCTGGGCTGGCGTGGCGACTGGGACCAATGGCAAGCCGACGTCACCGTGTATGAAAACACCTCGGACGTGACCCAGTTCTACGATGCCAATGAGCGCGTATTGCGCCTGATCGATCAGAAAGAACGGGTTCGCGGCATCGAAAACAGCTTGACCTACCGCGCGACCGATCGCTGGTCGGTGGGGGGCACTTATGCCTGGGCCAAGGGCGAGACCCAGCAGAACGGCAAATGGATCGACCTGCCGGCCACGCGTATCTCACCCGCCAAGACCACGCTGTTCGTCGGTTATACCGAGGACGATTACACCCTGCGCCTGCAAGGCATGCAGCTGGCCAGCTACGACGCAGCCCTCAAGGATGACAACGGACGCGACATCGATGGCTACACCCTGGTGGACCTGCTCGGCTCCGTGGAACTGCCGGTCGGCCGTCTGGAAGGTGGGGTATTCAACCTGACCGATCGCAACTACCAGAACCTGTACGCCCAGTCCAACGCCAAGGCTCCCTATGCCAACGCCGAAGGCCGTACGTTCAGCATGAGCTACTCGCTCGACTGGTAAACCTTCGCCCGCGCAGGAACTGCTTCCTGCGCGGGCGACTGGCTTTTCTTCGGCATTACAAGCCGCGTAAATCCCGCTCTTCGATCGGCCGGCTCTGGCGCAGGCGCTTGCCGCCCAGCACCACCCAGTCGATCAGGCGGAACAGGCATTCCAGGCCGAACGACAGCAACATCGCCCCACCCAGCCCCCAGCCCATGGCTTCGGGGGTCAGCAGGATCTGGTAGCTGTAGCCGTTCCAGGTTTCCTTGCGAATGTCCGGGTCGGCGGCCAGGACCACCTGCAGGAAGCGGATGTACCACGGGCCCTGCATGGCCTGGAACTGTTTATCCAGCGCCAGTTGCCGGGTCAACAGGGTGTTCAGGCTGTCGGCATCGCTGCGAAATACCGGGTCTTCACTGGCGCGGTAATGGGCCACCAATGCTTGCAGGTCACCCTTGAAAAACTGCTCGGCCGTGCCCTGAAAACCCCGCAGGCCGGTCTGCGCTTCGATCAGGTGCGCCTCGACCCGCTTGGCGTAATCATTGATGAACCCCGGTACCTGCACCCCCACCAACAGGCCGACGGCAAACAACACCAGGCGCAAATAACTGAGCAACATATCGGTTGTTCCTTATTCGGTCTTGCCCTGGCTGACGCATTCACCGCGTCGCCACAGGCTCCATTGGCCCGGTTCGTAGCGAGTCCAGGTTTCGTTTTCGGTCAAGGGTTCGGTGGCAATCACCGTTACCACGTCGTTGGGCGTGGTTTCGGCCTGGAAGTCGACGATCACGTCCACGTCCTTCAAGCGTGCCGGACCAAAGGGGGCGCGCCGGGTGATCTGGGCCAGCTTGGTCGAGCAATAGCAGAACAGCCAGTCGCCGTCGCTCAACAGGCAATTGAATACGCCCTGGCTGCGGTACTCGGCGCAGGCCGCCACCAGGCTCGGCAACAACTGTTCGACCTCCACGGGCTCCGGGAAGGCTTCGCGCACTCGGTTGAGCAGGTCGCAGAACGCCGCTTCGCTGTCGGTGTCGCCGATCGGCCGGTAGAAACTCACTGCGGGCTGGAAATCGGCGAGCTGGCCGTTGTGGGCAAAACACCAGTTGCGCCCCCATAGCTCGCGCACGAACGGGTGGGTGTTGGACAGGCAGACCTTGCCGACGTTGGCCTGGCGGATATGCCCGATCACCACTTCGCTCTTGATCGGATAGCGTTGCACCAACTGCGCCACTTCCGAGTCGCAACTGGCGGCCGGGTCCTGGAACACGCGCAGGCCACGACCTTCATAGAAGCCGATACCCCAACCGTCCCGGTGCGGGCCGGTCCGACCGCCACGCTGCATCAGCCCGGTGAAGCTGAACACGATATCGGTCGGTACATTGGCGCTCATGCCCAATAATTCACACATGCCGGGACTCTCGCTTCAATGCCGGGGCCATCAAAGGCGGGGTTCGACTCGCGAACGCTGGGGGTTGCTCGGCACAGGGGGGCGACCATAACGATCATCGCCGGCACCGCCGAAGGGTTGGTCATCGTCGGGGTCAGAGGCGCGGGCGGCGGCGTTCGCGGCGGCGGCCTGTTCTTTGCGCGCGTTGGCGGCGCGCTCGATGGGGAAACGGATGAACACGAATATCAGGTAGATACCCAGGGCGATCATGCCGTACATGAACAGGTCGGAAATGGCCCGCCAGGCGTTGTTCCCCACCTTGAACAACAAGTCCAGGGCGGTGATGGCGATGGCCGGTGCGAACTTTTCCTTCACCGGGTCGATGATGGTCGGGCTGAACAACAGCACCGCCACGATCAGGCGCAGCGGCTCGCGCAGCCAGCGCCACATCCAGCGGGTCATGCGCATCCACACCAACAGGCAGCCCAAAGCGGCAAAGGCGTAAAGGCCCCAAGCGATCAGATAGTCGTTCTCGGTCATGGTGTCCATGGCATGGCAGGCAAAGAGGCGCTTATGATAACGGCTTTTCGCGGATCAGGCTGCCCCGCTGTCCGTGAAGCCCCTTTTGCACACCGTCCGAGAGCCCCACATGCCCCGATCCGCCCACGTTTGCAGCGCCCCGATTGCCCGCAAGGCCGACGGTGATGACCCATACGCCTGGCTGCAGGAACGGGACACAGCCCCCGTGCTGGACTACCTCAAGGCCGAAAACGACTACCAGGAAGCCCAACTGGCCGATCAGGCCGGGCTGCGCGAAACCCTGTTCAATGAAATAAAGGGCCGGATTCTCGAAACCGATCTGTCGCTGCCGTCTCCGTGGGGGCCGTACCTGTACTACACCCGTACCATCGCCGGCGACGAGTATGCCCGGCACTACCGCTGCCCGCGCCCGGCCGACGATAGCCTGCAGGTCGATGAAAGCCGGGAGCAGTTGCTGCTCGACCCCAACGAGCTGGCCAATGGCGGCTTCTTCTCGCTGGGCGCCTTCAGCATCAGCCCGGACCACCAGCGCCTGGCGTACAGCCTGGACACCATCGGCGACGAGACCTACACCTTGTTCGTCAAGGAGCTGTCCAACGGCAAGGTCAGCGAGCTGGCGTTCGAGGACTGCGATGGCAGCATGACCTGGGCCAACGACAGCCTGACGCTGTTCTTCGCTGAACTGGACGAGACCCATCGCCCGCACAAACTGTTTCGCTATCGCCTCGACGGCACGGCTGCCGAAGAAGTCTTCCATGAACCGGACGGGCGGTTTTTCCTGCACTGCTATCGATCGAGCTCCGAGCGCCAGTTACTGCTGTCCCTGGGCAGCAAGACCACCAGTGAAGTCTGGGCCCTGGATGCCACACAGCCGCAGCAGGCCTTCACATGCCTGGCGCCGCGGATTGAAGACCACGAGTACGACGTCGACCACGGCAAGCTCGACGACCAGTGGACCTGGCTGATTCGCAGCAATCGCGACGGCATCAACTTTGCCCTGTACCAGGCCGTCGACACCGGCGTGGCGCCGACCCAGGACGACTGGCAAAACCTGATCCCCCACAGCGACACGGTGATGCTCGACGGCATGAGCCTGAACGCCACGGCCATGACCCTGAGCCTGCGTGAAGGGGGGCTGCCGATCATCGAAGTTCACCCTCAGGGGCTGCCGACCTACCGGGTGCAGTTACCGGACGCTGCCTACAGCCTGCACGTGCACAACAGCCTGGAATTTGCCAGCGAGCGGATCCGCCTGCGCTACGAGGCGTTGAATCGCCCGGCGCAGGTGCGTCAGCTGGAACTGGCCAGCGGCGAGCAGAAAGTCCTCAAGGAAACGCCTGTGCTTGGCCCTTTCGATGCCGATGCCTACATCAGCCAGCGCCTGTGGGCGACCGCGCCCGACGGCACGCAGGTTCCCATCAGCCTGGTGGTCAAGCGTGACCGGCTCGGCCAGCCGACGCCCCTCTACCTCTATGGTTATGGCGCCTACGGTGAAAGCCTCGATCCCTGGTTCTCCCATGCGCGCCTGAGCCTGCTCGATCGCGGCGTGGCCTTTGCCATTGCCCACGTGCGTGGCGGTGGTGAGCTGGGCGAAGCCTGGTACCGCGCCGGCAAGCAGGAGCACAAGCAGAACACCTTCAGCGACTTTATCGCCTGTGCCGAACACTTGATTGCCAACGGCTACACCACCTCGTCACAACTGGCGATCAGCGGTGGCAGTGCCGGCGGGCTGTTGATCGGCACGGTGCTCAACCAACGCCCGGAGCTGTTCGCGGCGGCCATTGCCGAAGTGCCCTTCGTCGATACCCTCAACACCATGCTCGACCCGGACCTGCCACTGACCGTCACCGAGTACGACGAGTGGGGCAACCCGCAGGAGCCGCATGTGTATGAGCGGATCAAGGCCTATGCGCCCTACGAAAACGTCAGCGCCCAGGCCTACCCGGCCACGCTGGTGATCGCCGGCTACAACGACAGCCGCGTGCAGTACTGGGAAGCCGCCAAGTGGGTGGCCAAATTGCGCGCCAGCAAAACCGACGACAACCTGCTCCTGCTCAAGACCGAACTGGGTGCCGGCCACGGCGGGATGAGCGGGCGCTATCAAGGATTACGTGACGTAGCCCTCGAATACGCATTTGTCTTCAAGGTACTGGGGATCGCCTGAGGAACTCCGCCCGCTGGCGCTGATACGAGACATTTGCCAATGTGGAGCGAGCCGGGAAAGCCCGCTCCTGCAGGCGATAGAGGGTTATCCCCTGATCAAGCCCCGCAACAGACACAAGAAAAGACATTGACGACATGCCAGAACCACGCTCACTGAACACCGAAATTCGCGACTGGCTGATGGACTGCGGCCTGTTCGATCAACTGCAACTGGCCGACTTCACGGCCGCTGCCGGCTACTTCAGCATCAGCACCATTGCCCAGGGCGAAGAAATCTTCCACGAGGGCGATGCCGGCAGCTTCATGTGCATCATTCACTCCGGCCAGGTGGCCGTGCAAAAAACCGGCCATGACGGCCAACAGGTCACCATCGCGACCCTGCGCAGCGGCCGGGCATTTGGCGAGATGGCCGTGCTCGACGGCGAACGGCGCTCGGCCAGTTGCGTGGCGGCGAGTCATTGCCAGTTGCTCAACCTGGGCAAGGATTCCCTGGAAAAGATGCTCAACGACGCGCCGAAGATTGCCGCCAAGATCATCCGCGCCATTGCCGTGTCATTGTCCAGGCGCCTGCGCATGGCCGACGGCCAGCTGCTTTCCCAGCAGATTTAGACGCCTGGGGTCTTGGGTTTGGGCGCAACCTGCTCAAGCCCCGGCAGGGGTTGATCCTTGGGCGGGCCGGGGTTCTTGATCGGCGGCAAAAAGGGAGCTCCACCACTGCCGCCACCGGCCTTGGGCGCTGCGGTCGGGGTAATTTGCGGGTAGGGGGTGGGTGTTGCGGTTCCCGGCGAACCGGGTGCCGCCGAGGGTGTCACCGGGACGGCTTGCATCGCTTGCACCTGCGCCGCACTTATCGAGAGCGCGGCCAACACAATGACCGTTAGAATGGTGCGCTTCATCAATGGCTCCGTTGCCCTGGCTTGTGGCCTCAAGGCTACTCCCAAGCGCGCAGGATTGCCCTGATCAATGACAGCTTTTCCCTTCTCAATGAGAGTCCCATGAAACGTTTCGTTCTGCTCGACACCACCCCGATCCCCGAAAACGGCGGTGCCTTGTGCCTGTTCGAGTACGGCGAAGATTTCGTCATCAAGATCCAGGGCGGCGATGGCGGGCAGTTGATGAACACCCGCATGCACGGTTCCGAAGACGCCCTGGCCGAAATCCCCTGCCGCAAAGTGGCCGGCCGGCCGAACTCGCGGGTGCTGATTGGCGGGCTGGGCATGGGTTTTACCCTGGCCTCGGCCCTCAAGCACCTGGGCAAGAGCGCCGAAGTGATGGTCGCCGAATTGGTGCCGGGCGTGGTGGAGTGGAATCGCGGGCCACTGGGAGAAAAGTCCGGGCGCCCGCTGCTCGACCCACGCACCGTGATCCGCATGGAGGACGTGGCCAAGGTGCTGCAAGCCGAGCCGCAGGGATTCGACGCGATCATGCTCGACGTCGACAACGGCCCCGAAGGCCTGACCCAGAAAGCCAACAGCTGGCTGTACTCGGCGGGCGGCCTGAGCGCCTGCGCCAAAGCCCTGCGCCCTAAAGGCGTACTGGCGGTATGGTCGGCCGGCGCCGACCGGCAGTTTTCCGACAAATTGAAAAAGGCCGGCTTCAAGGCCGAAGAAGTGCAGGTGTTCGCCCACGGCAACAAGGGCACCCGTCACACCATCTGGATTGCCGAGAAGCTCAAGGGCTGAGCTAAACTTGGGTCATAACCGTCATTAGTCTTTTACAAAGGTGAACCCATGAGTTCGTCAACACCTCCGTCCAATACCGCCAAGCTGGACCGCATCCTCGCCGACGCCCAGCGCGACCGGGAAATGGGTTACCGCGACAAGGCCCTGAAGATGTACCCCCACGTCTGTGGACGCTGCGCCCGTGAATTCTCCGGCAAACGCCTGAGCGAGCTGACCGTGCACCACCGCGACCACAACCACGACAACAACCCGCAGGACGGCTCCAACTGGGAGCTGCTGTGCCTGTACTGCCACGACAACGAACACTCGCGCTACACCGACCAGCAATACTTCGGCGACGGCTCCCTGAGCACCCCGAAAATCGCCAAGGCGACCCACAACCCGTTTGCCGCGCTGGCCGGGTTGATGAAAAAAGACGACGAGTAACGTTGATTTGATCGTTCCCACGCGCCCGCGTGGGAATGCATCCCGTGACGCTCTGCGTCACATCCAAAGCGCAACGCCGAGCGTCCCTGGCAGCATTCCCACGCAGAGCGCGGGAACGATCATCTGACCGCCCTCCCCCAATCCCCGTATAATCACGTTTTTTTCCCGAAGGCACCCCGCTCGTGGCAGACAAACGGTACAGCTGCATTGGTTTGTATAACCCCAAATCACCGGAGAACGTTGGCTCGGTGATGCGCGCCGCAGGCTGTTATGGCGTGGCCTCGGTGTTCTACACCGGTAAACGTTATGAGCGCGCCGCCGATTTCGTCACCGACACCAAGAAAGTCCACTACGACATTCCGCTGATCGGCATCGACGACCTGAAAAAGATCCTGCCCCTGGGCTGCGTCCCGGTCGCGGTCGAACTGGTCGAGGGCGCCCGCTCCCTGCCGGAATACACCCACCCGGATCGCGCGCTGTACATCTTCGGCCCGGAAGATGGCTCCCTCGACAAAGAGATCCGCGAGTGGTGCGAAGACGTGGTCTACATCCCGACCACCGGCTGCATGAACCTGGCCGCCACCGTCAATGTGGTGCTCTACGACCGCCTGGCCAAGGGCAACAACACCCGCTCCGGTCCGAAATTTCGCTGACCGGTTGCACCGCCAACGGAACGAGTCGACTGCCTGCGCAGTAAGCTCTCTATCCAGTGCCCCCTGAGGAGACAGATCATGAGCGAGTTCAAACGCGTGGAACCTATCGACCAGGCAGCCGCCACACAGAATGTCCAGGGCTGGGAGCGCATCGGCTCGTTGGCCGGTGGCGTGGTGATGGTGGGCAAGGGCCTGCGCCGTGGTGGACTGTTCGGCCTGGTCCAGGTCGCACTCGGCGGCGTGGCACTGGCACGGGGTATCACCGGCCACAGTTCGGCGAAAAGTTTCCTGGAACAAGGCCGCCGGGACCTGGACAAGGCGCGGGCGAAAATCGAGCGCACCGGTGACGAGCTGAAATCCCTGAAGCCCCACGCAGACGCGCCCACCCACACCGCAACGGTCACCGGCAATGATCCATTGAAGCCGCCTGAAGCCGGGGCTTGAGCAACACCCCATCACCCTGTGTTTGACTCAGGTTATCTGAGCAGCTCGGTATCGAGCACCTTCGACGGCTCGCCGATCACGCTTTCGGCGAGCGCCACGAACGCCTGGGTACTCACCTGCTCCAGGTGCATGGCACCTCGGAGCATGTCGTCCAGCGAACGCTTGTTACGGGTTTTCAGGCGAATCTCGCGATCCAGTTCCTGCAGCAGCAACACCGCCCTGGCGACCTGCGCCGGGCTGGCCTGCTCCCCGCGCAAGGTGCCGGCCTTCTGCCCGAGCGAATGCATCGAGTTCTCCAACACCTGGTACCGTTCATCGCTCATGCCACCGGCACGACGCAACAACTCGATGGCGTAGTACTCGGCAAACCCTTCGCTGATCCAGTCACTGCGGTCCTGGTCGCTGATCCGCCCGAATGTCTGGGTCAACTCGCGGATCAGAGGGCTGCTGCCACTTTCGCTGATCACCGGCAGGCGGCTGTGCAGGTAGATCGACTCATACCCGGCCATGCTACCGCGCCACATCCGGTCCGAGGCGCCAACGATCAACAGCTTGCCGGGATGGCGGGGGTAGAGCGTCTGCACTTGCGGCCAGACAAAGGTCAGCATCGTCAGTACGTCCATCCGACGCATGCCCTGCCCGCGCGGCGAAGCCACCGTCACGTCGGTCTCCCCCAGGCGCGTTCGGCGGCTGCCCAGGTTGCCGGCGAGCATCCAGCCCGTGGGCCGGTCAAACAATCGTGAAACGTTGTCGATGCGAAAGCGGTTCTTGCCGATGCGCGGCCAGGCGGTCTCGACACTCTTCCAGCCGGACGGCAACTCGAACTCCAGGCGCGCCACCAGTTCAACACCGTCACGCTGATCCAGGCGCGCAGCCGGCACCAGCTCGTCACCGCGCATCAACGCCCAACCCGGCGTCATGCGGGTCTCGAAGGCCGCATTCTTGCGTGTATGGCTGATGCGTACGCGGTAGGTCAGGCTGGCCTTGTCGGCCGCCGGACGCCAGACGCCGCGCGCGGCTTTGCCGGGCGCAAGCTGCCACTGGCCATCGGCCTTGAAGTCGCTGTAATGGCTGCCATCACCCAGGTCGAAATCCAGGCTGCGCACGGCCGAGCCCTGGGCCAGCGTCAAGCGCACTTCGGCCTGATCGCTTTGCGGCAGCAAGCGCACGTGGTAATCCAGATTCACTTTCTCGACCGCCCACGCTGGCGACCCCAGCACCAACAGCGACAATGCCGTCGGCAATCGCACCCCTACCGCCATACACACTCCCTCGTGATTCATTCGTACAACGCGCCGGTCTCAACCTGCGCGAAAAATCAGATGATCTTCCCAATCATCTTCCGGCACGCTGCCCTCGGCGAGCATGCGCCCGGACTGCGAGATTCGCTCGTGGTGCACTGCGTCGCGGTCACCACACACCAAGTGGTGCCAGAGCGGCAGGTCCTTGCCCTCACTGACCAGGCGGTAGCCGCAGGTCGGCGGCAACCACTTGAATTGATCGGCCTTGCCCGGCGTGAGCTGGATGCAGTCGGGCACCGAATCGCGACGATTCGGGTAGTCGGTGCACTGGCAGGTTTTCAGGTCCAGCAGTTTGCAGGCGATGCGTGTGTAGTAGACGCTGTTGTCGTCTTCATCTTCGAGTTTTTGCAGGCAGCACAGGCCGCAGCCATCGCACAACGACTCCCACTCCTGCTGATCGAGTTGTTCGAGGGTTTTGCGTATCCAGAAAGGTTCGACTTTGGCGGCCATGGCTCAAGCATCTACATCAGGTGGAGAAAAGGCCGCCAGTCTAGTGCCCGCAGCCCCTTGGGCCAAGCGCTGGCGACTGTCGGTACAAGAGCACTTGTCAGTTTTCAGCCGGCGCAGTAGCTTGGCGGATCGCAGCGGCCCATGCCAGGCTGCCATTAACGCGCTAACGCGTTGCATCACGGTGAATCGCCAAGGGTCCGAAAACCTCACTGCCCCGCTCACCGCGCGCACCGGTTCTACTCAACTGCCCACTCATAAACGTTGCCAGGAAACTTCTTGATGAGCGCCAATCCCCGCGTTGCCGAATACGCCATTGCCCCACAGTTCACCGACCGCTGGTCACCGCGCGCCTTTACCGGCGAAACCATCCCTGAAGAAACCCTGCTGAGCTTCTTCGAAGCCGCGCGCTGGGCACCGTCGGCCTACAACTCGCAACCGTGGCGTTTTCTGTACGCGCGCCGTGATACGCCGAACTGGGAGCGTTACCTGGGTCTGCTGAACGAGTTCAACCGCGGCTGGGCGCAACACGCCTCGGCCCTGGTGATCGTGATCTCGAAAACCACCTTCACCGCCCCGGGCGCCGAGGAAGAGACCCCGGCCCTGTGGCACACCTTCGACACGGGCTCGGCCTGGGGCCACCTGGCCCTGCAAGCGACCCTCAGTGGCTGGCACACCCACGGCATGGCCGGTTTCGACCAGGAGCTGACCCGCAAGGAGCTGAACATTCCGCAAGGCTACGCGCTGCACGCCGCCGTCGCGATCGGCAAGCTGGGTGACAAGGCCACCCTGGCCGAGTACCTGCAGGCCCGTGAAGTGCCAAGCCCGCGCGTGCCGCTGAGCGAACTGGCGGCTGAAGGCGACTTCACCCTGTAAGTCGCGCTGTAAGCCTGTGGCGAGAGGGCTTGTCGGAACGCCCCCTCGCCACATTCGAGCGCCGTGGAGCTAGTAACCCCGCGCGAAATCCACTTCCCCGCGCAGCGCTTCACCGGCCTGATACGCCCGCAGATTCTCGACGAACAGTTGCACCATCATCGACGGTGACGTCGGCGCCGAACTGTGGCCGGTCAGCAAAAGACCCCAGGCGGTCCAGAACGGATGACGCTGCGGCAGCGGCTCCTGACGGCAGACGTCGATCACCGCGCCCGCCAGATGCCCTTCTTTCAAGGCTTCCACTAGATCCGCATCGACCACCGCCACACCGCGTCCGACGTTGATGAACAAGCCGGTCGACTTGAACTGCTTGAACAGCGCGGCGTCATACAGGTCGTGGGTGTTCGGGGTGTTGGGCAACAGGTTGACCACGTAGTCGACTTCCCCCACCAGGCGCCCCAGGTCTTCCAGCCCCGCCACTTCGATGAACGGTGCCTGCTCGCGCGGGGCACTGGCGATACCGTACAGCTTGACGCCAAACGGCAACAGGAACTGCGCCACGCTCTGGCCGATGTCACCGGTCCCGACAATCAGCACCTTGCGCCCGGCCAGGCTCTGGCCCAGACGGTTATCCCACTTGCGCTCGACCTGGCTGACCAGCCGCGCCAGTACTTCACGCTCGTGGCCGAGCATGTAGGTCAGTACGTATTCGGCCATGACCTGGCCAAAAATGCCCACGGCACGGGTCAGCCGGTAGTGACGTGGCAAGCCCTCCGCCAGCAGCGGCGTGATCCCGGCCCAGGTCGACTGCAGCCACTGTGGCTGGTGGCCCTGGCGCAACAGGGTCGCCAGCAGGTCCGGTTGACCGAGCCACACCGGGCAGTCGGCCGCCAGACTGGCCAGCTCGGCAGAGTCGCCGCTGGTCAGTACCTGCAGCTCGGGAGCCGCCTCGCGCAGCAGTTGGGCATACACAGCGTGGTCGTGTTCAGCAATCAGAACGCGCATGGTTCAAACCTTCAAAAACAGTGCACAGGGCCGCCGAGGGCGTATAGCACCTCGGCGGCCCTTGCCAGAAAAATCAATTCCCTTGTTGCCAGAGGCCCTGGACAGAGCCTCTACAGCGGCCGATCACACCGGATCGTTACGGCGCAGCAACTCTTCGGGCAAGTGCTCGATGTACTCGTCTTCGGCCGGCGGCATTTGCAGGTGATAGCCCTGCGTTTCGAGGTTTTCCAGGACCTGCGAGATGTCTTCGCGCGAGAGCTTGCGCTCCGGGCTCAGTACCAGGTCAAAGGCGTGGATCGCCTTGCCGAAAGCCGCCATCAGTGCGTCCGGCACACGCTCCAGTGCATCGCTCTTGAGCACGTAGAGGTACATTTCGTTTTTCTTGGAGCTGCGGTAGATGGAACAAATACGTTTCAAGGCTGTTCTCCGGCAGTGGCCAGGCTGTCGAGCAAGGCCTGGCCCATCAACTCGCGGCGCCAGCCACGCAGCGAGTCAGGCAATTGGTAAGGACCGTTCGGGAAGCCGCTCTTGAGCAGCGCTTCCATGGTTTTCTTGCGTAGCATCAGTTCAGGGGCGATGTTCAACCGCTGCGCCTCTGCCTGACCGAGCGCACGCAGGCGCTTGACCAGCGCTGCCGCTTCGACTGGCAATGGCTCCGGCACGGCTGGCGGCCATTGCTCAGGCGGGACGCTGCCCGCCTGTTTGATCAGGTCCAGCAGAAACTCACCGTCCTGACGCACGGTGCGCGGATGCATGTCTTCAATTTTAGCCAGTGCCGCGAGGTTGTCCGGCTGGGTACGGGCCAGCGGCCACAACGAATGCTCGCGCACGATACGGTTACGCGGCAGGTCGCGGGCACGGGCTTCACGCTCGCGCCAGGCGCAGAGTTCGCGCAGGACCGCGAGTTGCGCGCGCGACAGTTTCCAGGCCAGCTTGGCCTCGCGGTACACCTCATACGGGTCGACTTCGCGGCGCAGGTTGGCCACCAGCTCCGCGCCATCTTCCAGCACCCAGGCGTACTTGTCGTCCGCCAGCTTGGCGCGCAAACGGACGAACACCTCGGCCAGATGCACGGCATCTTCGGCGGCGTAGCTGATCTGGGTCTCCGAGAGCGGGCGTTGCAGCCAGTCCGAACGGGTTTCGCCCTTGGGCAGGTCGATGCCAAGCACCTCCGACACCAGGCGCGAGTAGCCCATGGAGAACCCCAGGTTCAGGTAGGCGGCGGCCAACTGGGTATCGAACAGGGGCTCTGGCAGGCTGCCGGTCAAGCGCAGCAGGACTTCGAGGTCTTCGCTGCAGGCATGCACCACTTTGACCACTGCCGGGTTTTCCAGCAATGCGGCCAGTGGCTGCCAATTGTCGATGGTCAAAGGGTCAATCAGGTAAGCGCGCTCGCCATCACCGATCTGCAGCAGGCCCGCAATCGGATAAAAGGTGTCGACCCGCATGAATTCAGTGTCGAGGGCGACGAACGGCAACTGCTGCCATTGGGCGCAAAACTGACCGAGGCTATCGTTGTCGCGAATCCAGTGAATATCGATGGCCACACGGCTCTCCCTTGAAGAATGGCGCGCAGTATATATCGCCGTCGGCAGTTTCCGCGCCTCCACTGATGCAAGAGCACGAGCGAAATCACTCACCGTGGCGCAAACGCCGTTCGACACATCAGTCCTGAGGGGCTTTGCGCAGCATGTAAATACGCGACGCGGCAAAGCCCGCCAGCCAGTCCCGATGCCTGACGATCTCGAATCCAGCGGCCTTGAACTCGGCCTCGACCGTGCTTTTCCTGACCCGGGGACGCGCCCGCACCAGCGACAGCTTCGCCTGAGCCTGATCGCGCCCCGGCATGAACCCACCATCGAGGCGTACCGAAACAATCACCGTGTCACGACTGACTCGCTGGCACTCTTGCAGCAGGGCCATGTGGTGGTCGGCACGGTCCAGGTACTTGGCGGTTGCGGTGCTACGCACGCACAGGCATGCGCCTGGCGGTAACGCCCGGCGATTTCACGCTCGAGGGAGGATGGGAGCTGCGCTGCCATGACGGGCGACTCTTGTTGGCTAACGGTGCAAGCCCGCCGGATGGCGGGTGCATGAAATAAGGGGCACCCCACTCAATCCCTGGCCAATACGCCATCGACCACCGCGCCCCGGCAACCGGCGAACATATCCAGGCCGGCGTTGTAGACCCGGGTGTCGACTTCCAGCAGACCCAGCATTGAATGGAACAGGTTGTCCTGGCTCAGGGGTTTGTCCCGGCTCAATTGCAGGCAATGGGTGTCGATCGAGAACGACTTCTGATAGCTGTCGGAGAACCAGGCAAGCATGGCGACATGCTTCTGTTGCTCGGGTGCCAGCATGTACGGCGTGCCATGCAGGAACAGGTTGTACTCACCCAGCGATTCACCATGGTCCGACAGATAGAGCATCGCGGTATCGACCTTGTCCTGATTGCCGCGCAACAGGTCAATCAGGGTCGAGAGCACATAGTCGGTATAGACCAGTGTGTTGTCGTAAACGTTGACGATACTTTCGCGGCTGCAATTATTCAGGGCATTGCTTTCACACACGGGGGTGAAGTGCTCGTATTCCTTGGGATAGCGTTTGAAGTACTCAGGACCGTGGCTGCCCATCTGGTGCAGTATCAGCACCGTGTCCTTGTCCAGGGTGTCGATGAAATGCTGCAAGCCTTGCAGGAGGATTTCATCGCGGCATTCGCTGTTGGCGCACAACACCGGGTCCTTGAGATGGCTGACATCGTCCACGGTGACCCGGTCGCAAGTGCCTTTGCAACCAGACTGGTTATCACGCCAGATCACGTCCAACCCAGCATGCTTGAGCACGTCCAGCAAGCCCTCTTCATTCTTCGCCTTGCTGGCGTCGTAGTCCTTGCGCCCCATGTTGGAAAACATGCAGGGCACCGAAACCGCTGTCTCCGTACCGCAGGAATGCACATCGGTAAAGGCGATCAACCCGGCCTCGTGAGCCAGTTTCGGCGTGGTATCGCGCTCATAGCCCAGAACACCAAAGTTCTCCGCGCGCGCACTCTCCCCCACCACCAGCACCGTCAAGGACTTGCGCGCATGGCCGCGCCAGGCCGGGTCACGCTGCGCGTCTTCACCCAGCTTGGCGAAGGGTTGATGGGCGGATTTCACCTGCTCACGCAAGTAACCCATGGATGCACCAATGTAATTGCTCGGCACCAGCATCAAGCGCAATTCGTGGTGATTACGAAACAACGAAGACAAGCCCTGATAATTAACCAGTGCTACACCGCCAATAACAGCAGCCGATGCCACGCCCACTAAAACTTTAGCCAATAACTCACGGTGCCAGCGACGATAACTAACCGGGGTTTTCCACAACAGCCAGGATGGCAACACACCCAACAGCAGGTTATACCCCAGCCACTTCAGCGACAGCAGGTCACGCACTTCCGTGGCATTGGTCTCGGCCAAGTTGCGCAACATGCCAGCATCTATCAGCACACCGTACTGGTTCATGAAATACGCCACACTGGCACTGACCGTGAACATCAGCATCAACAGGGGTTTGAACACCGGTCGAAAGGCCAGCAGGGTCAGGACTATGTTGAACCCGCAGAGGATCATCACGCCAAATGCCACACGCATGCCGATGCCCTGGGCATCGTTTGCAGTAATCTGGAACAGGTGTTGCCAGAGTACAGCGTTGAAGCCTGCCAAAAAAAACGCGCTGGCAATCAACGTCACCCATTCGGGGCGCACGGCTTTGACTTTAAACATGAGAGGTCTGCTGATTCCTGAAGTAAGTGCCGCCAGGAAAGAACGAACTATTCGTTCCTCACGACAGCACAAACTTTAAGCAGCCTCCTATCAATTTTTCGTGAAAAAGAAGCCAACAAATAGTTGGTTCATGGCTTTTTCAAAACAGTGACAGTTATTCAACCCCTCTCACGCCTGATGCAAGTACCAGCGCCAGTCCTGCTCACCGACTTCGCCCATGAACTGACGGTACTCTGCGCGTTTCACCGCCAGGTATACCCCAAGGAACTCACTGCCAAACGCGTCACGCGCCCAGGCAGAACCTTCCAGCGTACGCAGGGTGGTCAGCCAGTCCGTGGGCAACAACTCCTTGGCCTGGGCATAACCATTGCCTTCAACCGGTGCGCCAGGGTCGCGTTGCTCGCGAATGCCGCGATGAATGCCGGCCAGAATGGCTGCCGCGGCCAGATAGGGGTTGGCGTCCGCGCCACAGATGCGGTGCTCGATATGCCGGGAGAATGCCGGCCCACCCGGTACTCTCAAGCTCACGGTACGGTTGTCCACCCCCCAGGTGGCGGCCAGCGGCGCATAGCTGTTGGTCTGAAAGCGTCGATAGGAGTTGGCGTTGGGGCAGAACATCAGCAAGGTGTCGAGCAAGGTGCTGAGCATGCCACCCACCGCTTGCCTGAGCAGCGGTGTGCCGTCCGGCGCGTCGCTGGCGAACAGGTTGTTACCGTCCTTGTCGGCAATGCTGACGTGCATGTGCATACCGGTACCGGCCAGGTCGTCAAAGGGCTTGGCCATGAAGCACGCGGCCATGCCGTGCTTGTGCGCCACGCCTTTGACCAGGCGCTTGTAGCGCACCGCCTCGTCCATGGCTTGCAGGGCGTCGTCACGGTGCTCAAGGGTGATTTCCACCTGCCCCGGGGCATACTCGGAAATCGCTGTGCGCGCTGGAATGCCCTGGAGTTTGCAGGCCGCATAGAGATCGGCGAGGAAGGGTTCGATCTGTTCCAGTTCGCGTAAACCATAGACCTGGGTCGAGCGCGGCCGTCCACCGTCGACGTCCCGCGCCGGTTGCGGGCGACCGTGACTGTCGCGCTGCTGGTCGAGCAGGTAGAACTCCAGCTCCGCCGCCATCACCGGGTAATAGCCGTCGGCCTTGAGCCCGTCGATCACCTTGCTCAACAAATGCCGAGGGTCGGCCACGGTGGCCGGCATCCCCTCCTGCGGGTGCATGCTGACCTGCACCGCCGCGGTCGGAATCTGTCGCCACGGCATGCGTTGCAGGCTGCCGCTAAGCGGATAGGCACGGCAGTCGATGTCGCCGACTTCCCAGACCAGCCCGGAGTTTTCCACGTCCTCGCCATTGATGGTCAGCCCGAGAATAGTGCTCGGCAACGGCCGACCGCTTTCGTAGACCGCCAACAACTCATCGCGGTGCAACAACTTGCCCCGTGGCACACCGTTGTTGTCGAGGATGAACAACTCGAACATCTCGATATCCGGGTTGTGCTCAAGAAAGGTCCTGGCTTCTTGCAGGTTGGCAAAGGGGGTCGTGGCTGAACTCATGAGGGCTCTCGTATATCCGCGTCAGGCAAGCGCAGAGGCGCTGCCGAGTGTATCCATCGCCATAGGCGTGAATATGTCTGAAAAATCAGCAGGGGATGCGCGAATCCGGTGGGCGCGCATGGCGACAGTGCCACAGCGCCCAAAAGGCCAGTTCAGAGGGAAGTGCAGACAGGTTCAGTGCGGTGGCGGACATGAATCGACACGGATGCTGTCGGCCTGACGCAGGAGCGCCGGGCGAAGCTTCGGGGTGGGTGTCGACTGAACAACCGTGCATAACGTAAACCGCGGAACACAGAGGCTGAGCAGCGTCACACGGGGCGATAAGTCGTTAAATCCAGACTTGAAGAACCTTGGTTGCAGATCGGCTAAACATTCGCCGCCTTCACCACGTGCTCGACAAATGCCCGGCACGCGGCGCTGCGATAGGCCCCTTTGCGACTGAGCAGCGCCACAGTGCGCGGGGGCAGTGCCGGGTGCAAGGCCAACGGTCGCAGGCCAGGCAACTCATGGGCAATGGCCTGGGGAAGGATGGTGGCCAACGCGCCACGACGGACGATCTCGACAATCGCGCTGATGGAATTGGCTTCGATGGCAATGCGTGGCGCGATGGCTTGCTGGCGGCAATACAGATCAATGTGCTGTCGAGTGGCAAAGTCGCCGCTCAGCAACACCAACGACTGCTCGGCCAATGCCTGGGCATCCAGTACCAACTGACCTGTCAGGCTCGGGTGCGTCTC
This sequence comes from Pseudomonas sp. Irchel s3a18, assembly GCF_900187535.1. Lineage (NCBI taxonomy): Bacteria > Pseudomonadati > Pseudomonadota > Gammaproteobacteria > Pseudomonadales > Pseudomonadaceae > Pseudomonas > Pseudomonas sp. Irchel s3a18. Next base: position 218,366 of record NZ_FYDV01000007.1, read on the forward strand.
GCTCACCACCAGGCTCAAGCTCTCGGCAAACAACGGCTGGCTGTCGATGTCCGCCAGGTGACGGCCGGTGAAGGCGATGCCGATGTCCAGCCGGTCTTCGGCCAGCGCGGCCTCGATATGGTCCTGGGTCATTTCCTCGACACTCAGGTTGAGCCCCGGGTACAGGCTGTTGAAGCGCGACAGTAAGGGGCCGATCAGGTAGGCGGTAAAGGTCGGGGTCATGGCCAGGCGCAACGAACCTCGCGTCAGGTCCTGTACATCATGCATCGCCCGCTTGGCGGCTTGCAGATCCTGCAGGGCCAGACGTGCATAACGCACGTACGCCTCGCCGGCATCGGTCAGGCGCACCGTGCGCCCGGAGCGATCGAGCAGAGGCGCCCCCAGGGAGTCTTCCAGTTGCTTGATCTGCTGGGACAGTGTCGGCTGCGACACATGCAGCGCCTCGGCGGCCCGGGTGAAGTTGCAGTGCTCGGCAACGGCGAGCAGGTAACGAACATGACGTAACAGCATGCTTTCCAACTATAGGCCTGACTTATGGACTTGATAATAAGCCAATCTTGGACGCTATAGCCGAAAACTTTCATCCTTGCCCCATCAACGACGCAAGGAAAACACGCCATGCAAGACATCATCGACGGCTTCCTGAAGTTTCAACGCGAGGCGTTCCCCAAGCGCAGCGAACTGTTCAAGCAACTCGCCAGTACCCAAAGCCCCGGCACCCTGTTTGTTACCTGCTCCGACAGCCGTGTCGTCCCGGAACTGCTGACCCAGCAAGAACCCGGCGACCTGTTCGTCATCCGTAACGCCGGCAACATCGTGCCGTCCTACGGACCAGAGCCGGGAGGCGTGTCCGCCACTGTCGAATACGCCGTAGCCGTATTGGGCGTGAGCGACATCGTGATCTGCGGCCACTCCGACTGCGGCGCCATGACCGCCATCTCCACCTGCAAATGCCTGGATCACCTACCTGCCGTCGCCAACTGGTTGCGCCATGCCGAGTCGGCCAAGGTGGTCAACGCGGCGCGTACTCACGCTTCGGCCGAAGACCGCCTGGATTCATTGGTCCGGGAAAACGTGGTGGCCCAACTGGCCAACCTGAAGACCCACCCCTGCGTCGCACTGGCCCTGGAACAGGGTCGCCTGAACCTGCACGGCTGGGTCTACGACATCGAAAGCGGGTGCATCGCCGCCCTGGATGGCACCACCCAACGCTTTGTCCCTCTGGCCGAACACCCAACCACCTGCGCCCTGACGCGCAAACAGGTCCTCACCGCCTGATCAGAGTTTTTCTTACGCAACGAAATAGGAAATCACCATGCTGCACTCTCAATTCGCTCAAGCACCTCGTCTGGCCCTGGCCGACACCATCATCGACACCAAGGCCCGCAAAAACCTGTCCTGGCAGGACCTCACCGATGGCACCGGCCTGAGCCTGGCCTTCGTCACCGCCGCCCTCCTCGGCCAGCACCCGCTCCCCGCCGACGCCGCCGAAGTGGTCTGCGCCAAGCTGGAACTGGATCAGGACGCCTGCCGCCTGCTGCAAAGCGTGCCCCTGCGCGGCAGCTTCCAGGGTGGCATCCCGACCGACCCGACCATGTACCGTTTCTACGAAATGCTGCAGGTCTACGGCTCGACCCTCAAAGCCCTGGTTCACGAACAATTCGGCGACGGCATCATCAGCGCCATCAACTTCAAGCTCGACATCAAGAAAGTCGAAGACCCGGATGGCGGATCCCGCGCCGTGATCACCCTGGACGGCAAATACCTGCCGACCAAACCGTTCTGATCACAGGGTTTACCCCAGCGTAATCAACCACTGAGTCAACTCCCCCCCACTGAACAGCCCCCGCATTTCTCTCGAAGGCGGGGCTGCTGTGTTGTGCTTTGCTTTGCTCTGCTTTTGATTCGGCTTTTGATCTTGATCCACCCGCCCCTTCACGCCCTGAGCCCCTCGACGCCGTCGAGGACATCGCATGGAGGTCGAGCGAAGCCGACCGGAGAGCGATGCCCCCTGAGGAATGCCGGAGTCGAGGGAACCCCGAGCCTTGGCGAGGGGCCGGACGCTCGGGGCGAAGCGTTTTTTTGCTTACTTTTTTTAGGCGCTTGTAAAAAAAGTGAGTCGCCGTCAGGCGAAACCGCCAGCAGCCGTGACCACAACAACGGATATGTACACCCACAAAACACAGGCCGGCTATCAGGCCGCCTTCGCAGGCAAGCGGAGCACCGCCCAACCCGTTCCCACAAAAAAGCAAACCCGCATACACCGGCCATGAATACGGTCGACAGTTATTTAATTTCTAAATCCGACCCAGTACTTTCTGATTTGCCCACACCGACACCCCGCCGCCTAATACCTGCCTTGCTCTTCAAGGTCTGGTCATGGAAAACGTCCGCACTACCCCTCGCACAACCCCTCGCACCGCCCTCTGGCTAATGATCGCCGTGATCCTCGTCGCACTGAACCTGCGCCCGTCAATGGCCGCCGTCGGCCCACTACTGTCAGGCATTCGCAGTGATATCCCGCTGAGCTTCAGCCTCGCCTCGCTCCTGACCATGCTGCCAGTGATGGCCATGGGACTGGCGATGCTCTTGGGCACGAACATCAGCCAACGCTTCGGCGAGCATCGCACCGTGGTGCTGTCACTGCTGATCATCGGCCTGGCCACCGCCTCACGCCTGTTCCTCGACTCGGCAGCCGAACTGATCCTCAGCGCGGTGCTCGCCGGTGTCGGCATTGCGCTGATCCAGGCATTGATGCCGGCCCTGATCAAATCCCGCTTCAGCAATAACGTCTCACTGTTCATGGGGCTTTACGTCACCTCGATCATGGGCGGTGCGGCGATCGCTGCGTCGTTTGCCCCCTTGGTGATGACCCGTACCGGCAGCTGGCGCATGGGCCTGGCAATCTGGGCGGTGTTGTCGCTGCTGGCTTTGCTGTTCTGGTGCGCGCAGCGCTCGGTAATCAGCACCCGGACCATCAGCGTCCCGCGCCAGGCATCGTTCGCCGGCAATTCCCGCGCCTGGCTGCTGGCGATCTTCTTTGGTCTGGGTACGGCGTCCTACACCTGCGTACTGGCTTGGCTGGCGCCGTACTACGTCGAGAAAGGCTGGAGCGAACACAGTGCCGGCCTGTTGCTGGGCTTCTTGACAGCGATGGAAGTCCTGTCTGGCTTGCTGGCCCCTGCCCTGGCCAACCGCCGCCGCGATAAACGCCTGGTGCTGGTGGTGTTGCTGGGGTTGATCACGGCCGGCTTCTGCGGCCTGGTCCTCAGCCCGCAGCACCTGAGTCTGCTGTGGCCGTGCCTGTTGGGGCTGGGCATCGGCGGCCTGTTTCCCATGAGCCTGATCGTTTCCCTCGATCACCTGGACAACCCGCAGCGCGCCGGTGGTCTGACCGCCTTCGTGCAAGGCATCGGCTACCTGATCGCCGGGGTCTCGCCCCTGCTTGCCGGGTTGATCCGCGACCAACTGGGCAGTTTCGAATGGGCCTGGTGGTCCCTGGCCGCCGTGATGGTGCTGATGATGCTGATGGTGTTGCGCTTCGATCCACGGCACTACGCCAACCACATGGATGGATCGGGAGCCTGTCAATGAAACCCACCAGCTTTACCTCCGCCAACGTTGGCATGTTGCTGTGGGCCGTGTTGATTGCCGCGTCGTTTTTCGCCGCGGCGCAAGTCAGCCACGCCATCGACCCGATCCTGCTGACCGCATTACGCCTGCTGTTTTCGGCACTGGCGTTTTTACCGATGCTGCTGCTCGGCCGCCGCACCACTGTCACTGCCAAGGGACTGCTCAGCCATGCCTGGCTCGGCTTGTTGCTGGCGGTGTACTTCGGCTCGTTGTTTGAAGCCTTGCGCCACACCTCGGCCGTCAACACCGGCACCCTGTTCACCCTGGTGCCACTGATGACCCTGTTTTTCGAAGCCTTCCTGAGCCCGGGCAATAGCACCGGACGCCGCTTGCTGCCGATGCTGATTGCAGCGGCCGGTGCCTTGTTGCTGATCCTCAGGGGCGCCGGCCCCGGCGAGTGGCCCTCGCAGTACGCAGTATCGGTCTATGCCGTCGGCTGCCTGGCGATGGCGCTGTACTCGCCCCTCAGTCAGCGCTTGAAAGCCAACAGCCTGAAAGACTGCGGCCCGGTGGCCATGACATTCTGGAACATGCTCTTTGGTTCGCTGTTTCTGTTCGCGCTTTGCCTGCTCAGTGGCGGCTGGCGAACCGGGGCGTTGTTGTCGGCCGGCGATCTGCTGTGGCTGGTCTATCTGGCCTTGTTCGCCACGCTGGCTACCTTCTGGTTGCTGCACCGGGCAATCGGGGTGATCGCAGCATCCACAGTGATTTCCTACATCTACCTCAGCACGCTATTGCTGACCGCGTTCCACTGGTTCTGGCTCGGGCAACCACCCCTGCTGCCGGAAATCCTCGGGGCCCTGCTGGTGGCCATCGGCATGTTGGCGCTGGTGCTGTCCAGTCGCCGTGCAGTCCCGGCTGCCGTAGGACTGTGACGGACGTCGTGTTGTTTACAGTTTCTGTCCCACACCTGTCAGTGAATCGTCCTACCGACCATTCTCCTGGGACCATCGTTCCGTTAGCATCGCTCGCACACGTTTGCGCAGGTCCTGCGCAACGAGCAGAACGAGACGGTACGGATGCTCAACAGTAACTCGCTTAGAAAGCTCGACATGCAGGACCTGATGGTGTTCATCGCCGTGTATGAACAGCGCAACGTCACCGGGGCGTCCGACTCACTCTGTGTCAGCCAGTCCACGGTGAGTTATTGCCTGAAGAAACTGCGCACCAGTTTCGAGGATGAATTGTTCATCAGTACCCGCACCGGCATGCGGGCGACCTACAAGGCCAGCAGCATGTACCCCCATGTGCTGAAGATCCTCGAAAGCATCAACCTGTGCCATGCCGGGGTCCAGGCCTTCGACCCGACCCGACAGGCCGTGACCTTCAACATCTGTGCGCCGGAGTATTTTGAACAGCTGATCCTGCCGCGCCTGTTGAAGGCGTTCGATGACGCCGACCTGCCGGTCACCATCAACGTGCAGAAACTGGAGACCGACATCCCGGCCGAGGACCTGCGCGAGGGTTCCATCGACCTGGTGGTGTGCTTCGGCCCCCACTTCCATCGCGCCCACGGCGACTTCAGGTCACAGGTGCTGCTCGAGGACGATCTGGTATGCGTGGTCGACAAATCGGCCGCCCCACTGGAACCGCGCTTGAGCCTGAAAGCCTTCGTCGAACGCCGCCACGTGTTCCCCACCCCCTGGACGTCCACCACCAACATGGTCGACGGCTGGCTCGCGCAACAGGCGCACAAGCGCCAGATCGTGGCCCGCGCCAACAGCTACAGCGCGGCACTCCAGTTGATCCGCGGCACCGACTTCGTGCTGACCCTGCCCCGACGCATCCAGCAAGCGCTGGCAGACCGGTCGTTGTTCAGCCCCCGCGAGGCCCCCAACGGCCTGCCTGGTTTCACCCTCGACATGCAGTGGAGCCAGGCCAGCGAGCGGGACAGTGCCAACACCTGGCTACGCGAGCAAGTCATCCAGGCCTGTACCGGGCAAGACCTGTCCTGATACCGCGTACCGGGTATCAATGACCGATGGCGGTCTTGGTGTAGGACTCGCGGTCGATGTCCAGAATCTCGACGCACAGTTGCACATCGACTTCGGCCGGCCATGCGCACAGTTCCTGCAACACGGCCAACAGGCTCTCGGACAATTGCTTCTTGATCGCCGGCGAGCGGCCACTCAACATCGCCAGTTGCACATGGACAAAGCCGCGCTCGCCCAGCCCGGTGCCGACCCGGAACCGGCTCACCTGCACCGCACGGCTCTTGATGTCGAACTCCGCGGAAAACTGGCCGGAGGCGACCAACGCATGGTTCAAGCGCAGCAACGCCACATCGGCATTGAGCTCAGGCAGGTTGGCGGTGTATTCCATGTGCAGGTGAGGCATTGTGAAGCTCCTTGGGGTTTTGGTGAAAGGTCCTACCTATATCACAGCGCGGTCCTGCCTCTGCATACGACACAGGTCCTATGGCTCTGGTACGCCATGTTCACTCATGAAGGTTTCGAGTCGCGAACGCAGCCAGCGTTCAGCAGGGTCGGTGTCGACGTGACTGAGCCAGACCATGGACAGGTCCAGGGTCGGCGTCTTGAACGGGAACGGCTCCTTGAACAACTGGCCCGACGCGGCCATCGCGGTCGCCGCGTAGTCCGGCAGGCTGGCGATCATGTCGGTGCCGGCGAGCAAGGCCGGCAACGAACTGTATTGCGGCACCGACAACACCACCTGGCGCGTACGGCCGATCTCGGCCAGCCACTCATCGGCAAAGCCACTGACATTGGCCGTGTGCGAAACCAGCACGTGGGGGCGCGCGCAATATTCATCGAGGGTCAGTGGCGTATCGCAGGCATCGGCGCGCAACACACTGGGCTGGATGTGCCGCAGCAATTTGCGCTTGGCGTTGGCCGGCAAACCACGCGTCTGGCTGATGCCGACGGTGATGTCGCCGCACGCCAGCAAATCGGGGATGCGCCAATAGTCGACATGCTGAACCACAAACACCACCTGCGGCGCCTCCTGCCGCAAGGCGCGCAACAGCGGTGGCAGCAAGCCGAATTCAACGTCATCAGACAGACCGATGCGAAAGGTCATGGTGCTGGTGGCAGGATCAAACTCGCGGGTCAGGCTCAGCGCCGAAGACAAGGCGTCCAGCGCCGGCGAGAGGTGCTGGATCAGCTCTTCGGCCCGTGCGGTGGGTTCCATGCGGTGGCCGACCCGGATGAACAGCGGGTCATTGAGCATCACGCGTAAACGGTTGAGCGCCGAACTGATAGTCGGCTGGCCGAGAAACAGTTTTTCAGCGGCCCGCGTCACGTTGCGTTCAAGCATCAGCGTTTCAAACACCACCATCAGGTTGATGTCGGCCTTGCGCAGTTCATTGCGATTCATCTACCGCCCCCGGTCTTCAAGACTGGCGACAGTTTATGAAGCGCCAGGGAGCGCCGTCTATCCACATCGCGGATTGATTGAGCCGGCGTGGCCACCGTCCTCAGTGGCGCGCCTGAAGCCGCTTGATGAACCCGGCGATGCGACCACAGGCATCGCTCAGCGCGGCATCGGACACGGTGAAGGAGATGCGCACAAAACCTGCGGTGCTGGCACCGAACGCACTGGCATCGAGTACCGCCACCCCAGTTTCACGGAACAGTTGCCAGGCGAAATCAGTACTCGACAGGCCACTGTCGCGCACATCGACCAACATGAACATGCCGGCCTCGGGCACCTTGCACTTGAGCAGCGGCACATCGCGCAGCCCTTCGACCACCAGGTCGCGGCGACGGCGATACAGTGCCCGCCCCTCGCCGACCACCTGCTCATCCAGCTCCAGCGCCTTGAGCGCGGCCGCCTGGATAAAGCCCGGCAAGCCATAGAGCATGCACAGCATCAGGTTATCCAGATGGCCGATCAGCTCGAGCGGTGCGACCACCCAGCCCACCCGCCAACCGGTCATGGCGTGGGACTTGGACAGGCTGTTGAGCACGATGGTGCGCTCGGCCATGCCTTCGAACGACGCCACGCTCAGGTGCGGACGATCATAGGTCAATTGCCCATAGACCTCGTCACTGATGACCCACAGGTTGTGGCGCTGGGCGACCAGCGCCACGGCCTCCAGCTCTTCACGGGTATAGACGTTGCCGGTCGGGTTGTTCGGCGTGGCCAGGGCAATGCCGCGCGTCTTGTCGGTCACCAGCACTTCGAGCGCGGCCAGGGTCAGGCGAAAATCTTTTTCCGCAGGCTGGGCAATCGGCACCAACCGCGCACCCGAGGCCTGAATGCTCGCGGCGTAGGTCAGGTACATCGGCGCCGGCACCAGCACCTCATCACCGTGCTCGAACAGGCACATCGCGGTGGCATACAAACCGTTCTGCGCCCCGGCCACCAGGGCGACGTTGTCAGCCGACACCGGCTGTCCCAGCAGGGCCGATTGCTTGGCGGCAATCGCTTCACGCAATACCGGGCGACCGATCACGTGGGTGTAATGGGTGTCCCCTTGCGTCAGAGCCTCGACCGCCGCTGCGCAAATGTCATCGGCGGTGGCGAAGTCCGGGTCGCCGATGCTCAGCACGATCGCATCTTCACCCCGCTCCTGTGCCTCACACGCCGCGTAATGAATATCCCAGGCCGTGACGGTTTCACCGCTGATGCGCTTGACCATCGATGAGTATTTCATCTGAAACTCCTTATCAGCCCGCAGGCCAACGTTTCCATACACCTTGAAATCAGGCCTGTCGTTGGGGCATTTTGCCGATGCAGGCAAACCCCTGTTCAATCACGATCACCAGAATGATGTAGATGACGGCCACCACCCGCAGTGGCTCATGGACCCGCACTGTGTGGGTTCACGCCTGGTTCGCTGCGCCCGGCGGGACGGTGACGGCCAGGGCCGCATGCCATAGGCTCGCGCCGCTTCCAGTTCGCCGCGCGGAACCGCACGCAGGCTACCGCGCAAGACTTCACCCACCTAAGCCGAAACGCTCAGGGTCAGGGCGAACGCAACGTACCAGAAACCTCCACGCAAGTATGGCCAGGACAGGCTGCCGCGAATCAGCGGGAGTATCGCGAACAGACTGCCCACGCCGAAGTAAAGCACGTAGATCCGCACCAGCAAGGGCGTGCCACGCAGGTGGTGTGTAGTTCAGTGGGTGGAGGTGATGACTATGCGCAGTGCGATCCGGGTTGCGGCGGTGTTAAAGGGTGGGGTGGTGGGTACGGCGTGATCGCATGTTTACCGCTCGCCTGTTGATCGAACGCTACTCAAAACGCTGTTACAACCGAGCAGATGAAAGTCCATTCAGGCCGGATTAGCATGGCAAAAAAGTAAGCCAATGGCGTACATGTACTGACCGCCGACGAGCGAAAAGCGTTGAAGGCCGTCATCGAATACTGGAGATAACCATGAGCACATTTTTTGATGAGCTGATGGAAAGCGTGCAACAGATGGATGAAATCGTACGAGGGGAGCGTCAGCCTTCGCGTGATTTCCATGTTGACGCACTGCAAGTCAAAGCAATTCGCAAGGCAACCGGTCTGACCCAGGCCAGGTTCGCGGCGCTGATTGGCGTACAACTCAGCACGCTACGCAACTGGGAACAAGGTCGCCGCGAGCCGACAGGGCCGGCTAAAGCATTGCTCAAGGCCATTCATAATGATCCTGTGCATGTCTTGAATGCGTTGGCGGGTTGAACGGCGCAGCACAGGTAACGGCCTTCTCCCCTGATGCTACCCCTTAGCTGGACGTCGTTCGGCGACGCGCCGAACCTTCCCGGGGCAATCTCCCCCCGCGACATCCGCCATCACGCCCAATAAAAACGCCAGAAACGAAAAAGCCCCCGTCACTTTTCAGCGACGGGGGCTTTTTCTATGTAATGGCGGAGAGATAGGGATTCGAACCCTAGGTACCGGTGAAGGTACAACGGATTTCGAATCCGTCCCATTCGGCCACTCTGGCATCTCTCCAACGGCGCGCATCATAACAGCACGGTCACCGAAAGCAAACCCTCAAGTGAAATTTTTTCCGTGCTATCAGATGCTTGCGTCGATTACAGCGGTACGCCGAGGCGGTTGGCAACTTCTTCGTAGGCTTCGATAACGTCACCGAGGCCCTGGCGGAAGCGGTCCTTGTCCATCTTCTTGCCGGTAGCCTTGTCCCACAGGCGGCAGCCGTCCGGGCTGAATTCGTCGCCCAGGACGATGGTGCCGTCGTGGAACACGCCGAATTCCAGCTTGAAGTCGACCAGCAGCAGGCCGGCGTCGTCGAACAGCTTGCTCAGCACTTCGTTGACCTTGAGCGACAGTTCTTTCATGCGAACCAGTTGCTCAGCGGTGCCCCAACCGAATGCCACGACGTGGGATTCGTTGATGAACGGGTCGCCCTTGGCGTCGTCTTTCAGGAACAGCTCGAAGGTGTAAGGGTTGAGCTTCATGCCCTCTTCAACACCCAGGCGCTTGACCAGGCTGCCGGCGGCGTAGTTACGCACGACGCACTCGACCGGGATCATGTCCAGCTTCTTCACCAGGCACTCGTTGTCGCCCAGCAGTTTGTCGAACTGGGTCGGCACGCCGGCGGCTTCGAGTTTCTGCATGATGAACGCGTTGAACTTGTTGTTCACCATGCCTTTGCGGTCGAGCTGCTCAATGCGCTTGCCGTCGAACGCCGAGGTGTCGTTGCGAAACAGCAGGATCAGACGGTTAGCGTCGTCGGTCTTGTAAACCGACTTGGCTTTGCCGCGGTAGAGTTCTTCACGTTTTTCCATGATGGGCTCCGCTTGCTAAGTAGATGGGCTAGGCGATATGTCGCCAGTCGAGCCCTGAATCTTGATCGGCCAGTTGCAGCCAGTCCGGGTCGCACCCGAGGGTGTCGACAAAACATTGCCGGGCCAGCTGCGGCAGGTTGTTCTTGCTGCTCAAGTGGGCCAGTACCAGATGTTGCAGGTTTTGCCAGCCCAACTCCGCCACCAGGCTTGCGGCCTGATGGTTGTTCAAATGTCCCAGTTCGCCACCGACCCGCTGCTTGAGAAAGACCGGGTAGTGACCACGGGCCAACCGGTCGCGACAGTGGTTGGACTCGATCATCAATGCATCGAGGTCCTGATAGCCGTCCAGCACGGTGGAGCCATACGAACCCAGGTCGGTCAGCAGACCGAAACGCCGCGTGCCGTCACTGAAGACGTACTGCGTCGGCTCCTGCGCATCGTGGGCCACGGCAATGACGCCAATGCTCAACCCGCCGATCTGCAGCTGTTCACCACCGGCCACGAACCCTGCCGGTTCAACCGGCTTGCGCATCCCGCGCAAGGTGCCACGGCTGAGGTAAACAGGAATAGTGTAGCGCCGAGACAACAAACCCACGCCATGCACGTGGTCGGCATGTTCGTGGGTCACCAGTATCGCGCTCAGCTGCGTCGGGCTTACACCCAGGCGCAGCAGGCGTTTTTCGGTTTCCCGCAGGGAGAAACCACAATCGACCAGGATGTAGGTGTCATCACTGGCTATCAGCGTGCCGTTCCCTTGGCTACCGCTGCCGAGAACGGCGAAACGCATCTGATCAGCCCAAGTTGTCCTGAATCATGCCCAACACTTTGCGCGCCACATCAGCCGGCGCCACGGTGTTGATGTCTTTCTCGACGGTCACCTGGACGTTCTCACCCACCTTGCTCAGGCGAACCTGATAACGCTCGGCACGTGCCTCGACTTCTTCCTTGGCCGGCGAACTGCCGAACAGGCTGGCGAAGAAGCCAGGCTTCTCGTTGCTCTCGGCTTTTTCGGCAAGGTTGATGTAGTACAGGCCCAGGCTGCGGTTGATGTCTTCAACCCGCCATTCGCCCTGCTCCAGCGCACGCCCCACGCTCGACCAGGCACGATCGAGGTCGTTGCCCAGGTTGAGTACCGGGTTGCCGCTGCCGTCTTCGGTCAGGCTGATCCGGCTTGGTGTATCGAAGTCACGGGAAGCGAGCATCGACACCGAACCGCCTTTCTCGGAGATGCGGCTCATGCTGACCAGCATGTCGTCGACCAGCGCGGCGTCCAGGCTGGTGTTGACCGAACGATTGGTGAACGCGACGTCCTCGGTGCTGCCGGCAGGACGCTCGGCGCTGACCACGTAGACTTCACTGGTGTTGCGCTGCACGCCTGGTTCGATACGCACCCGAACACGGCTTTCGCTGTCGGACGCGATACCGGCACTGGCCATGCGCTTGGCCATCGTCGCCGACAGGTCGTCGGAACGCTGCCAGGTCGTGGTGAACTCGCCGGTTTGCGGGCGCTGTTCATCCAGGCGGAAACCGTTGTCCTGGAAGAACTGCACCGCCACTGGCCAGACTTCAGCCGGTGGACGCTGGGCCATTACCCAACGCGAGTCGCCGCTTTTCTGCAGGCTGTAATCGCTGGCCTCGGCAATGCCCGACAAGGGCTGCGGACGAGGAACGATGTACTCACCCTTGACGCTGTCGTCGGCTACGTTGCGCGGAATCGGCAGCAAAGGGTCCAGGCGCTTGGCGGTCTGGACGTCCGGCGGCAGTTGCATCGGCGCAGTCTGTTGCGCGTTCAGGTAATCGCTACCACGGTCACGGAAATAACCTTCCGGGCCCCACAGCCATCCGCAGCCACTGGTGCTGGAGATGATCAAGGCAAGTGCGGAAAGTCCGGCCATTCGCTTCATGCGTAGTACTTCCTCAATTAAACCAGTACGCCGGACTGGCGCATGGCCTGTCGCAGCGGTTCGTGACAGGCTTCGCTGAGCCAGGTGAGCGGCAGACGGATACCGTCCGGCATCAAGCCCATCTCATGCAGCGCCCATTTCACGGGAATAGGGTTGGACTCGATAAACAGGGTTTTATTGAGTGGCATCAGTTTTTCGTGGATAGCGCGCGCGGTCTCGGCGTCGCCCTTGAGGGCAGCGTCGCACAGATCGGCCATCTCGCGAGGGGCAACGTTGGCGGTGACCGAGATATTGCCTTTGCCGCCCATCAGGATCAGTTCGACCGCCGTGGCGTCGTCACCGGAAATCACCAGGAAGTCCTCGCTCACGCCATCGATGATGGCCTTGGCGCGGGACAGGTCGCCGGTGGCTTCCTTGATGCCGATGATGTTCTTCACGGTCGACAGGCGGATGACCGTCTCCGGCAGCATGTCGCACGCGGTACGACCCGGCACGTTGTAGAGGATCTGCGGGATGTCGACGGCTTCGGCGATGGTCTTGAAGTGCAGGTACAGGCCTTCTTGCGTCGGCTTGTTGTAGTACGGCGTTACCAGCAGGCACGCATCGGCGCCGGCAGTCTTCGCATTGGTGGTCAACTCGATCGCCTCGCGCGTCGAGTTGGCGCCCGTGCCGGCGATCACCGGAATGCGACCGTTGACCTGCTTGACCACGCGACGAATCACTTCGATGTGTTCGTTGACGTCCAGGGTTGCCGACTCGCCTGTAGTACCGACCGCCACGATGGCGTGGGTGCCGTTTTGCAGGTGAAAGTCCACCAGTTTGCTCAGGCTGTCCCAGTCCAGACGACCCTGTGCATCCATGGGTGTGACCAGTGCCACCATACTGCCCGCAATCATGCAACCGCTCCTGCCGGAAAAAGAGAGCCGTAATGGTACTGGCGCCAAGATGCTTGCACAAGCGAAGTACTGCGCTCGTGCCATTCCCCTTGGCGCCGGTTTTCGCTACCCTTCAGACTTTGATCCGTACCGACAGGCCCGAGCGCCGGGTGCAAGCCTCCATTTTCGGCCCCACAAGCCCCGTTCCTGCGTTGCCAACTCCCCGAACTCGCCCTGTTTGAGCTCGAAGCAACCGTCTGGACCGGGCTTTGTTGATTTCGCATATGGACGCACGCCCGACACATCAGTCCATGGACGTACCGACCGCTCATCGCTTTAGGAAGGCTGCATGTCCACCCCCACAGTTCGCGAACAATTCCTTGTCATCAGTGCCCTCGGCGCCAACCCCATGGAGCTGACTAACGTCCTGTGCCGCGCCAGCCATGAAAATCGCTGCGCCGTGGTCACCTCCCGCCTGACTCGCCATGGCGAGTGCAGCGCGCTCATCCTGGAGATTTCCGGTTCCTGGGACGCCCTGGCGCGCCTTGAAGCCGGCTTGCCGAGCCTGGCCAAGAAACACGCCTTCACCGTCAACGTGGTGCGCAGCGCCGCGCTGGAAAACCGCCCGCAAGCCCTGCCGTATGTGGCCTATGTCAGCTCCGCCTACCGCTCGGACATCGTCAATGAGCTGTGCCAGTTCTTCATCGACCATAACGTCGAGCTGGAAAACCTGACCTGTGACACCTACCAGGCCCCGCAAACCGGCGGCACCATGCTCAACGCCACGTTCACCGTGACCTTGCCGGCCGGCGTGCAAATCAGCTGGCTGCGCGATCAGTTCCTGGATTTCGCCGACGCGCTGAACCTCGACGCGCTGATCGAACCTTGGCGCCCACAGAACCCGATGTAAGGACCTAGCTCATGGCCGTCACACTCGACCAACCGGTCACCGACTTCGAAGTGCCCGCCACCAGCGGGCAGACCATTAGCCTGGCCGCCCTCAAGGGCAAGCAGGCGGTGATCTACTTCTACCCCAAGGACAGCACCCCGGGCTGCACCACCGAGGGCCAGGGCTTTCGCGATCAGTACGCGCAGTTCCAGGCCGCCAATACCGAAGTGTTCGGCGTCTCCCGCGACAGCCTGAAGTCTCACGAGAACTTCAAGTGCAAGCAGGCGTTCCCCTTCGAGCTGATCAGCGACAAGGACGAAGCCCTCTGCCAGCTGTTCGACGTGATCAAGCTCAAGAAGCTGTATGGCAAGGAATACATGGGCGTAGACCGCAGCACCTTCCTGATCGACAAGAACGGGGTGCTGCACCAGGAATGGCGCGGCGTGAAGGTACCGGGGCATGTGGATGCGGTATTGGCCGCGGCCCAGGCGCTGAACAAGGCCTGATGCGTTAACGCCTGTTCAGCCCCTCCCACACCGTGGCGAGCGAGCTTGCTCGCCACGGGGACAGCGTTCTCGCGTTACAACAGCGGCGACACCACCGGTTCCTTGCGGGGCCACGCATCCAGCACGGCCTTGAACAGGGTCGCCAGCGGGATCGCGAAGAACACCCCCCAGAATCCCCACAGCCCGCCAAACAGCAGCACCGCGCAAATGATCGCCACCGGGTGCAGGTTCACCGCCTCCGAGAACAGCAACGGCACCAGCACGTTGCCATCCAGGGTCTGGATGATCCCGTAGACCGCCATCAGGTAGATGAACTGATCGCTCCAGCCCCACTGGAACAAGGCAATCAGCATGACCGGCACCGTCACCACCACCGCGCCGACATAGGGCACCACCACCGAAACGCCGACCAGCAACGCCAACAAGGCGGAATAGTTGAGGCCCAGCGCGATGAAACCGATGTAGGTCACCCCGCCGCAGATGGCCATTTCCATGACCTTGCCGCGAATGTAGTTGGCGATCTGCCGGTTCATTTCCTGGCCGACCCGGGTAATCAGCGCACGCTCTCGCGGCAGATAACCGCGCACCCACTGCCCGATCATCACCCGGTCCTTGAGGAAGAAGAACACCAGGATCGGCACCAGCACCAGGTAGATCATGATGTTGACCAGCAGTGGCAGGCTGGACAGCGAGAACGTCAATGCCCACTGACCGAACTTGCCGATCTCGCTGCGGGCCACCTCGATAGCGCGCAACACCTGCTCATCCGACACCAGGTGTGGATAGCGCTCGGGCAGCAACAGCAGCAGCGACTGCCATTTGACGAGCATGCCGGGCAGTTCGTTGAACAAGGTAATGAGTTGATGCCAGAGCAGCGGCACCGCCACAACCATGAACACCAGCAACAGCCCCATGAACAACGCGAACACCAGCCCCACCGCCACGCCACCCGGCAGGCGCAGACGCTCAAGGGTGCTCACCAGCCCCTGCATCAGGTAGGCCAGCACCATCCCCGCCAGTACCGGGGCCAGCATGCCGCCCAGGGTCAGGACGGCGGTGAAGGCCAGGACCAGCAGAACGGCGAGCACCACCGCTTCTTCATCGGAGAAGTAGCGCTGGACCCAGTCGCGAAGCACTTTGAACATTAATGATCCCTATCAGTCAGCGCCCTGAATCATCAGGCTTTTTTCAGCCAGTAGCGATAAACCCCGGCCTCGTCTTCTTCATGCAGCAGCGTATGACCGGCCAAACGGGCAAAGGTGCGAAAGTCCCGCTGCGAGCCGGCGTCGGTGGCAATCACCTTGAGCACCGCACCGCTGGCCAGCCCGTTGAGCGCCATCTTGGCCTTGAGCAACGGCAACGGGCAATTGAGTCCGCTGGCGTCCAGCTCGGCATCATGCTCTACAGCGTCGGTCATTGCTTCACTCCGGATAGGTGATTGAGTTACCTAGAATATCTGGTCGCAGCGCAAGTGTCCGGCTACAGTAAGGTCTTTGTCGACTAAGGCTTTGTGCATGACTTTTCTGCGCCCCACGCTGCTGACGCTCGCTTGCCTGCTCGCCTCGCCAGGCTTCGCCGACGACTTGCCGTCACTTGGCGACGCCAGTTCTGCCATCGTATCGCCACAGCAAGAGCACGATCTGGGTCGTGCCTGGCTGGCCATGTTGCGCAGCCAGGTTTCGCAACTCAACGATCCACAGCTGAAAAACTACGTTGAAACCAGTGTCTACCGCCTGGTGGAAACCAGCCAGCTCAACGACCGGAGGCTGGAATTCATTCTGATCAACAGCCCGCAGCTCAACGCCTTCGCCGCTCCCGGCGGGATTGTCGGGGTCAATGGCGGTCTGTTTCTCAACGCCCAGACCGAAGGCGAATACGCCTCGGTCATGGCCCACGAATTGGCTCACTTGTCGCAACGCCACTTTGCCCGCGGCGTTGAAGCCCAGCAGCGCATGCAAGTGCCGATGATGGCCGCCCTGCTCGCCGGGATCATCGTCGCCGCAGCCGGTGGCGGTGACGCCGGTATCGCCGCGATTGCCGGCACCCAGGCCGCCGCCATCCAGGAACAACGACGCTTCTCCCGGCAGAATGAGCAGGAGGCCGACCGCATCGGCATCATCAACCTGGAAAAAGCCGGTTACGACCCACGTTCGATGCCCACCATGTTCGAGCGCTTGATGCGTCAGTACCGCTTCGATGCCAGGCCGCCGGAATTCCTGCTGACTCACCCGGTGACCGAATCGCGGATCGCCGACACCCGCAACCGCGCAGACCAGGCGCCACCGGGCGGCAAGGAAAACAGCCTGACGTACCAACTGATTCGCGCACGCGTGCAGCTGATTTACGAGGAAACCCCAGGCCTTGGCGCCAAGCGCTTTCGCGCCCAGCTCGATGACAACCCTAAAAACGACGTGGCGCGCTACGGCCTGGCGATCGCCCAGATCAAGGGAGGACAGCTGAGCGACGCACGTGAGAGTCTCAAGCCGTTGCTGGCCAAGGCCCCCAACGAAATCATCTACAACCTGGCCCAGATCGATCTCGACATGACCAACAATCGCCTGGCAGATGCGCAGGCGCGGGTCGACCGGATGCTGGCGCAATTCCCCGGCAACTATCCGCTGAACCAGGTACGTGTCGACCTGCTGCTCAAGCAGAACCGCCCCGCCGACGCCGAAAAAGCCCTGGAAGCCCTGCTCAAGACCCGGCCGGACGATCCGGACATCTGGTACATGGTGGCCGAAACCCGTGGCCAGTCCGGCAACATCATCGGCCTGCACCAGGCGCGCGCCGAGTACTTCGCACTGGTGGGCGACTACCGCCAGGCCATCCAGCAACTGGACTTCGCCAAGCGCAAGGCTGGCAACAACTTCCCGCTGTCGTCACGTATCGATGCCCGTCAGCGCGAGCTGATGGAGCAAGAGCGCTTGATCAAGGACATGATGGGCTGACCCTTCGCGACCCCAATGAAAAAGCCCCTCGACGAGGGGCTTTTTCTGTTGCGCGGTCAGCCCGGCGGCATCAGGCCATCTGAATGATGGTCTGCATGATGGTGCTCTGGGTCGAGATGGTCTTGGCGTTCGCCTGGTAGTTGCTCTGGCCCTTGATCAGGTCCACCAGCTCATTGGTCAGGTTGACGTTGGACTCTTCCAGCGAGTTGGACACCACCGAGCCCAAGGTACCGGTTTCAGCGGTATCGTAGGCGGCGAAACCAGACGCGTAGGTTTCCTTCCAGCCCGAACCGCCTACCGGCTGCAGGCCCTGCTCGTTGTTGAAGCTGGCCAGGGAGATCTGACCGATGGCCTTGGACTTGCTGTTGCTGAAGTTGGCGAACAGCGTGCCGGTGCCGTCGATGCTCAGGTTGGTGATCTGGCCCGTGGCGTAGCCGTCCTGGGTTGGCAGGTTGCGTACCGTCTCGGAGTTGAACTGGGTGGTCTTGGTCAGGTCGTTGCTGATACCGGTGGCGTTACCCACCGCCCCGTTCGCCGCCCACACACCGTCGGTGACGGTGCCGGGGGTCCAGACACCCGCACCCATGACGACCGAGGTGCCGCTCACCGTGTACGGGCTGCCAGAGGCTGGCGGCACGATACTCAGCAGCTTGCCGTCCGAACCGAAGTTCATTGTCATCGGTTCCTGATTACTCGGCGTCACGGGCGGTGTACCAGTACCGGCGGGTACGTAGGCGCCGCCGTCAGGATTACGACCGTCCACCAGGGTGTAGGTCTGCCAGGTATTGGCACCGGTCTTGACCACATACTGGTCCATGGTGTGCTGGTTGCCCTGGCTGTCATAGATCGGCGTGCTGAACATCTCGGTGTAGGTCTCGAGCTTGTTCGGGTCGAACGGCGTCACGGCCGGATCGATGTTCGGCTTGCTCGAGTTCAGGTTGATGCTCGAAGAAATGGTGCTGGTGGTTTTCGGCGCCAGGTTCGACTGGTCGATTTTCAGGTCGCTGAGCACACCGTTGATGATCTTGCCATTGGCATCGACGCCATAGCCTTGCAGGCGCGCGGTACCGGCGCTGTTGGTGACGAAGCCGTCCTTGTCGACCCTGAAGGTACCGGCACGGGTGTAGGTCAGCGAGCCGCTGTCGTTGAGCACGAAGAACCCCGAACCCTGGATGGCCATGTCCAGCACGTTGCCGGTGTTGCTCACGTCCCCCTGGCTGAATTGCTGGGAAACGTTGCCCAGGCGCACGCCATTGCCAATGCTCTTGCTGCCGGTACCCAACTTGGTCGCCGAGTAGACGTCTTCGAATTCCGCACGCGAGGATTTGAAACCGGTGGTGCCGACGTTGGCGATGTTGTTGCCGGTAACGTCCAGCTGCTTGTTGGCTGCAGAGAGGCCGCTGAGGCCGACGTTAAAACCCATATTCCACTCCTTGTGCCGCGTTAGCCGGCGCTATAGACCGATAGTTTGTACTTTGGACAGTGCGATGGTGCCCATGTTGGCGAGGTTCAACATCATCTCGCCGCCGGTCTGGCTCACGGTCACGCTGTTGACTGTCGCAGGCAGGTAAGTGATCAGGTCGACAGGCTTGTCGTCGATCGGTGCACTGGCCTTGAAGCTGTAGGTACCCGGCTCGACTTTTTCGCCCGCCGCATTGGTACCGTCC
Source organism: Pseudomonas sp. Irchel s3a18 (assembly GCF_900187535.1). NCBI lineage: Bacteria > Pseudomonadati > Pseudomonadota > Gammaproteobacteria > Pseudomonadales > Pseudomonadaceae > Pseudomonas > Pseudomonas sp. Irchel s3a18. The sequence continues at coordinate 237,489 of NZ_FYDV01000007.1, forward strand.
CAGACGAAGCTGGCATTACCCTGCGGCTGGCTACCCAGGTCGATGGTTTTCACCGCCTTGCCGTCCTTGTCGGTGATGGTCACCGTGGACGAGGCCACCGAAGCCGGCACGACCACCGAGCCGGTCATGCTCTTGCTGGTGTCGACATAGGCCGAGCCGGTTTGAACGATGACCGAGCGCCCCACCAGCGATGAGGCCTGCAAGGCTTGCGAGGAACCGAACGCACTGGAAATGTTGTTCACCGAGGTGTTCAACGTGGTGATGCCTTCCAGGCTGCTGAACTGGGCCAACTGCGCCACGAATGCGCTGTTGTCCTGCGGATCCAGCGGATTCTGGTTCTTGAGCTGGGTCACCAGCAATTGCAGGAACGCATCCTTGCCCAGTTCGTTTTTGCCGGTCTTGCTGTTGGTGGCGGCCGCCAGGCCATCATTGTTGGTGGTGGACGTCTTCTTCGAGGAATTGGCAAGAATGTCCTTGAGGCTCAGGCCGCTTGTGGTATCGGTAACACTCATCTGAGTTGCCCCTTATCACTGACCGAGGGTCAGGACCTTCTGCATCATGGTTTTGGCGGTGTTCATCATTTCCGCGTTGGTCTGGAACGAACGGCTGGCGGAAATCATGTCGGCCATTTCTTCGACCACGTTGACGTTGGGGTAGAACACATAACCCTTGGCGTCAGCCGCCGGATGGTTCGGCTCGTAGCGGGCTTCCAGGTTGCTTTGGTCTTCGACCACACCCAGCACCTGAACGCCCTGGCCCGCGGCCTCCTGGCTCTGGAACAACGAGTCGCTGCCGCCCGACTGGCCGCCCTGGAACATGGTGGCGAACACCGGATGCCGGGCACGGTAGGTCTGGTCGATGCTCGAGGAGACGGTCTCGGCGTTGGCGATGTTACTGGCCACGGTGTTCAAGCGAGTGGTCTGGGCACTCATGCCACTACCGGCAATATTGAAAACACTGGATAGGGACATGGATTACTCTCCGCGCAGGGCCGAGATCAGCCCTTTGAATTTGCTGTTGAGCAGCGTGAAGCTGGCCTGGAAGTTCACCGAGTTTTCGGCGTAGTTGGATTGTTCCAGCTGCGCATCCACGGTGTTCTGGTCAATCGACGGTTGCATCGGTGTGCGATAGAGCAACGTCTCGTCACCACTGCTCAGGCCTTGCGCTTCGATATGACGGCTGTTGGTCATGTTCAAGGCAAAGGTGCCGTTCTTGTGCTTGTCGTTCTCGGCGGCCAGGACGGCCGAGAAGTCCAGGTCCCGAGCCTTGTAGTTCGGGGTGTCGGCGTTGGCAATGTTGTTGGCCAGCACTTCGGCACGCTGGGCGCGGAAGCCCAGGGCTTGCTGGTGGATACCGAGCGCTTTATCGAAGCTGATGCTCATGTCGGAAACCTTTGGGTGACCTGATTTTTCGTACCAGGTACTTAGCAAGCCCCGTGCCAGCTGGTAAAACCCCGTAAATAGGGGCTTTGCCAGCGGCGGCAACGCGGCAATGCCAGAAAAGCGGCAATCGATTTCCGTCACCTGCCGCTTTTCTGCCGCCCTGAACAGCGCACCGCCTCAACAGCACACCCGGTGTGCGCGACCGTCCAGAAGCCTGTATCGGGCAAAAAAAGGGAGTCCCTGACTAATGCCGATCAGTTAAGAAGATGAGGTCGAATGTGTAGGAGCGAGCGGGCTCGCGATGAACTCAAGAGCAACGCGTTTAATCAGAAAACACGCGTTATCGTTAATGTCCATCGCGAGCACGCTCGCTCCTACAAAGGTCGACGTTCGCTTAACTGACTGGCATTGGCCCCTGAGGACTCCCGCTTTTGTCACCCGACCATCACTTGGCCTGGTAGATGATTCCCGGACTGCACTGGACCATCTGGTAGTGATCCGGCAAACCGTTCAGTGCCTCGGAGGCCCCCAGGAACAGGTAGCCCCCCGGCTTGAGCGTGCTGTGAATGCGCAACAGGATGTCCTTCTTCACTTCGGCGGAGAAGTAGATCAACACGTTGCGGCAGAACACGATGTCGAACTTGCCCAGGCTGGCGTAGCTGTCGAGCAGGTTGAACGAGCGAAACTCCACCCGGCTCTTGATCGGCGCCTTGACCGCCCAGCGCCCCGGCCCTTTCGGATCGAAGTAGCGCTGCAGGCGCTCGGGCGACAGCCCACGGCCAATGGCCAGGCTGTCGTACTCGCCGGTCTTGCAGTTGTTCAGCATGGTGCCGGACAGATCGGTGGCAACAATCTGCACCCCCATCCGCAACTGGCCCATGTTGACGCGCTCGAACTCATCGATCGACATCGACAACGAGTACGGCTCCTGCCCCGACGAACAAGCGGCCGACCAGATCCGCAGACGCTGGCCGGGACTGGCCTTGATGGCCTCGGGCAGGACTTTGTTCTTCAAGACTTCAAACGGGTAGGTGTCACGAAACCAGAGGGTTTCGTTGGTGGTCATCGCGTCCACGACCATTTCGCGCAGGCCACTGCGTGGCTGGCCCTGGATACGCTGGACCAGCTCCCCCAGGGACTTGATGCCTTGCTGTTCCATCAGCTTGTTAAGACGGCTCGACACCAGGTACTGCTTGTTCTCACCGAGCAAAATGCCACAGGCTTTTTCCAGGAAGACCCGGAACTGTTCAAAATCCAAATTACCCGTAGACAATGATGCTGCCTCTTAAATCGTGTTGACCGCCAGGGGCAAAGCCCCCTAGCTGATGTCTGCTGCTTTGATCCGGTCGACTACCCGGGATGCCAGGTCATCAGGACGAAACTTGGCCAGGAAGTCATCGGCACCGACTTTCTTGACCATCGCCTGATTGAACACACCCGACAACGAAGTATGCAGGATGATATGAAGCTTTTGCATGCGAGGGTCGTTGCGTATCTCGGCCGTGAGGGTGTAGCCGTCCATCTCAGGCATTTCGATGTCGGAAATCATCATCAGAAACTCTTCTTCCGGCTTCTTGCCTTCCTCGACCAGCTTGCGCAGGTAATCCAGCGCCTGGCGACCGTCGTTCAACGCGACCACCTCGACACCCACCGTCTGCAGGCAACGCGAGACCTGCTTGCGCGCCACCGACGAGTCATCGACCGTCAGCACTCGCAAGGACAACGCCTTGTGCTGAGTCTCGACATCCACCACGCCGACGGAAATCGCCTCCGGTGTGGGCGCCACTTCCGCCAGCACCTTCTCCACGTCGATGATTTCGACTAACTGATTGTCGACTCGAGTCACAGCGGTCAGGTAGTGATCGCGCCCCGTGCCCTTGGGTGGCGGATGGATCTCCTCCCAGTTCATGTTGACGATGCGCTCCACCGAGCGCACCAGGAAGCCCTGGGTCTTGGTGTTGTACTCCGTGATGATCACAAAGGGATTACTTTGATCCTTCAACCCGCCCGACCCGGTGGCCATGGCCAGATCCAGAATCGGAATGGTCGCCCCCCGAATATTGGCGACACCGCACACGACAGGGTTGGATTTGGGCATCACGGTCAGTTTCGGGCATTGCAGCACCTCCCGGACCTTGAAAACGTTAATCCCGTAGAGCTGTGGGCCGTCGAGACGGAACAACAACAGCTCCAGGCGATTCTGCCCTACCAGTTGCGTGCGCTGGTTTACTGCATCCATTACACCAGCCATGCCCAGACTCCTACACCAACGCTAAGTGTGTTGCGACGCACATTCATCACTAAACGGCACGGCGCTTGCTTTTGAACTGCCATGAACGTGAACACGACATTATTCCGACGCCTGACCTCAACCTGCCGCCGATGGCGCTGCATGGTTGCGGCGGCGTGTGTTTTCAACGCTGGCAGCACTGCCCTTGCCGACCCGGTTACCTTGCCTGATCTACTTATCGGCGTCACTCAGGGCTTTCTTGAATTCACCGTAGAAGACTATCTGGCCACCAGTCAAACCGAAGGCCGCTATGAAATCGAGGTCAATCAACTCGACCCGCGCTTGCGCATGCCCATGTGCGACAAGGAATTGACAGCGACGCTGGAAAGCCCCGCCAAGCCGTTGGGACGCGTCACGGTGCGGGTGCGATGTGACGGCGCCTCCCCCTGGACAGTCTTCGTCCCCGCCCAGGTCCGCCTGTTCCGCGAGGTCGTGACCACCACCCGGCCCCTCAAGCGCGCTGGAATCATCGAGCCTTTCGACGTGATGCTGCGCGAGCGCGACATCAGCCTGATCAACCAGGGGTACCTGACGAACGTGGATCAGGCGATCGGGCAAAAACTTGTCCGTTCCATGGTCAATGACCAGGTCATTACCCTGGTTCACATGGAACAGGCAGAAGTCGTGCGCAAGGGCGACCAGGTCGTGATCACCGCCCGCAGCGGAACCCTCAGCGTACGGATGCCGGGCGAAGCACTGGCCAATGGCGGTTTGAACGAGCAGATCCGGGTCAAGAACCTGAACTCTCAACGGGTCATCAAAGCGCAAGTGACCGCGCCCGGCCAGGTTGAAGTCGCCATGTAGAGCACTGGCGCGTAATCGACCCATTCCCTAAACTGTGCCTCACGCAGGGCAAATACCGACGCGCCCGCGCTCATGGATAAATGAGCCTAAAGTTTTTTCGGGATTGGCCGAAAACATGGCAAGCGTCCAAATTCCCAGAGGTTTTTTTACCATGGTCATTGATTTCAGCCGCATAAACAGCGCACCCACGCTCACGAGCAGTTCGCGTACCGGCGCCCCCCAGGAAACCGGTGAAGCCGCCAGAACCGCGCCGCTGTCGACCCAGACCGAACAGGTCGGGGCCAGCCAGAGCGGGGAATCGGTACACCTCAGCAACGAGGCTCAGCAGTTGCAGAAGATCACGGACACGCTGCGCGAAGAGCCTGCCGTCGACAAGGCCCGCGTGGCCGAGTTGAAAGCCGCCATTGCCGATGGCAGTTATAAAGTCGACAGCAACCGCGTCGCCAGCAAACTGCTCAACTTCGAAGCCCAGCGCTAGCCGACGGCCGGCGCCAGGGCTTTTGGACGCTAAAAACCCAAGGCCAGCCATGCACGATACTAATTTACTGCAACTGATCACCGACGATTTTGCTCCAGCGCAACAGTTGCTGGATTTGCTGCAGCAAGAATCCCTTGCCCTGCACGGTCGCGACATGCCGCTGCTGGAGACCATTCTGGCCAGCAAGCAAGGCCTGATCATTCTGCTGGAGCAGCATGGCCGCCGGCGCAGCGAAGTGCTGGCCAGCCTCAACCTGCCGACTGACCGCAGCGGCCTGGAGCAACTCGCCGCCCACTCCCGCATTGGCCAGGAACTGTTGGCGCAAAGCGATGTGCTCAATCAACTGCTCAAAGACTGCCAGGCCGCCAATGAGCGCAATGGCCGCTCGATCCAGGTGCAACAAGCCAGCACCGCCCATCAGTTGAAAATCCTCAACGGAGGCGAGTCTCCAACCCTTTACGACGCTCGCGGATCAACCGCCATGCTGGTGAAGCCTCGCCCACTCAGCCAGGCCTGACCCCATCATTCAGTGCGCCCTATGAAGGCGCCAAACATGCTGGCAGAATGCTAGCCTTGCGTGTGACCGTATCCTGCCTGGAGATTGAAAAGCCGTGTTCAACGCCTCAAACGCGGAAGATGCTCCGCAGCCACCAAAGGTGCTCGCGACCCCTTTGGAAATCGCCAGTCATCTGCGAATGCTGCAAGAGAGCCACGATCCCCTGATCATTACGTTCCATGAACGCAGCCAGCGTTTCCAGAGCTATCTGGTCGAAGTGGATCGCGAGAACAACATGCTCGCGCTGGACGAAATGATCCCCCGCGATGGCGAGCGCTTCCTGCTGGCAGGCGAACCTTTCCGCATCGAAGGCTTTCACGAAGGCGTACGTATTGCCTGGGAAAGCAACGGCCCGTTGACCATCGACGAATCCACGGGTGGTCGCTGTTACCGTGGCACGCTGCCCGATGAGGTGGTGTACCACCAGCGTCGCAATGCCTTTCGTGCCGCCTTGAAACTGGCGCAACTGGTCAACATCGAACTGGCTGGCGAAAAACTCAAGACGCCCTTGAACGGCAAGTTGCTGGACATTTCGGCAACCGGCTGCAAGCTGCGTTTTGACGGTAACATCACCAACGGCCTGCAACTGGGCCAGGTCTACGAGCGCTTTGTCGCCGCCCTGCCCTTCGGCAGCATGACGGCCCCGGTAGAACTGCGTTACCTGCATCACGAAGAAAAAATCGACACCACCTTCGCCGGCGTGCGTTTTCACAACATGAGCGGTCTGGTGCAGCGCCAGGTCGAGCGTTTTGTCTATCAGTTGCAGCGCGAGGCACGTCGCTTCGACAAAGACGACTTCTGATCCGACGGCATCAAAAAACGGGCAGTCCCTGACGGTGACTGCCCGTTTTTTTTGCCCTCAGGGCCTGGCCCCGCTCAGGCCTGACGGATACTCCGGCGGCGGATCCTCGGGGTCGGTGCCGGACTCATCGGCCTGGCTATCCGGTTGTACCCCGGACTCAGGGTCCGGCTCAGGGCTGGCACCGTTTTGCATCTGATCCTGCACCACCTGCTCATCCACCCGCGGGTCGAGCGCCGCCACCAAGGGTGAGCTGGTCATGTTATCGGGCATCGCAACGTGATGCAGCGGCGCATCATCGACCTGATGCAGGTTGGTCACCGCTTTCGGGCGAATTCGCCACACCAGGACCAGGGCAAAGAAACTGAAAAACGCATAAAGCATCTGGCTGCCGAAATACTTCATCAGCACACCGGCCACCAGCGGCCCGATACTCGCGCCTACGCCGTAAGTCATCAACAGCATGGCCGTCAGCGACACCCGGCGATCGCCCTCGACGTGGTCGTTGGAAAACGCCACCGCCAGCGGATACAAGCAGAACTGCACGAGCGAGCAGGCGAAGCCGGCGATGAACAGCACCTCAAGCGGCACCTGCGGCATGATCGCCAGAGGCAAGGCCGCCAGCGCCAGGCAAATCGCAAAGCTGCGAATCAGCAGTGCCCGATCATAGCGGTCCGACAACCAGCCCAACGGCCACTGCACCACCAGGCCGGCAAAGATGCAGCTGCCCATGAACAGACCCACCTGCTCGGTGGACAAGCCCTGCTGCGAGGCATAGAGCGGTGCCAGACCATAGAACGAGCCGACAATCAGCCCTGCCCCCAGTACCGTGCTGAGCGACTGCGGCACCCGCTTCATGAAGAAGCGTGGCTCCATGGGGGCTGGGTGCAAGGGCGCCGGGTGAATGCGCCGGGTCAGGGTCACCGGCACCAGGCACAGGGCAAAACACAGCGCCACCAGCATCAGCAACTCCGGCCCCAGGGCCGGGTGCATGACCAGAATCAGCTGGCCCAACACCAGGCCCAGGTAAGAGGCGATCATATAGCCGCTGAACACCACGCCACGCTGCTTGGCGTCGGCCTGCTCGTTCAGCCAGCTCTCGATGACCATGTACTGGCACATCATGCCCAGCCCCACGACCACCCGCAGCATCAGCCAGGCCGGGAGCCAGTCGACCAACCCGTGACCGAGTACCGCCGCGCCGACGATCCCCGCACAGGCCGAATAAGCCCGTATGTGCCCGACCCGGGCAATCAGCCGGTGACCGATTTTTCCGCCCAGCACCAGGCCGAAATAGTTGGCGGCCATCAATGCACCAACCCACAGACCGTCGACATGGTCCGCAGCGAGGCGCAGCGCCAGGTAGGTACTGAGTAAGCCCGAACCGATCAACATCATCAGCGAGGCGAAATAAAGCGCTCGAAAGGATTTCCAGATTTGGCGCATCGGCGTTCCGGGCGGCTCCTTGCAGTGAGTGTCGGGCTACCGTCAACGATAGCCCGACGGCGACGGGTCGGTTATGCCTGGGCTGCTAAAACGCGCCGCTCCCAGGGAGTGATTTCATCAAGGAAGCTGGTCAACTCCATGGTCTTCGAAGCGATGTAGCCTTCGATGAACTCCTTGCCGAACAGTTCCTTCGCCAACTGGCTACGTTTCAGACGCTCAAGAGCCGCATGCAAGGTACATGGCAGCGACAAACTTTCTGGCACTTCAAATTCGCCCTGGATGGGCGCTGTTGGCTCCAGCTGGTTCTCAATACCGTGCAGGCCCGCCGCAAGACTGGCGGCAATGGCCAGGTACGGGTTGGCGTCAGCACCCGGCAGGCGGTTCTCGACCCGTCGTGCAACCGCTGCGCTGGCCGGAATCCGCAAGCCGGCCGCCCGGTTGTCGTGAGACCAGCAGGCGTTGTTCGGTGATGCGTAAGGATGGCACAGCCGCTGATAAGAGTTCACGTTCGGCGCGAACAGCGCCGTGAAATCCGCCATGGCCGCCTGCTGGCCACCAATGAAGTGCCGGAACCGGGCCGTCGGTTGCCCGGCCTCATCGCTGAACACGTTGCGCCCGGTCCCGATCTCGACCACGCTCTGGTGAATGTGCATCGAACTGCCCGGCGTATGCGGCAGCGGCTTGGCCATGCACACCACGGTCAAGCCGTGCTTGAGCGCCACTTCCTTGAGCAGGTGCTTGAACAGGAAGGTCTGGTCGGCCAGCAGCAAGGGATCGCCGTGCAACAGGTTGATCTCGAACTGGCTGACGCCCATCTCGTGCATAAAGGTGTCGCGCGGCAACCCCAGCGCCGCCATGCATTCGTAGACTTCAGTGAAAAACGGCCGCAAGCCGTTGTTGGAACAGACGCTGAAGGCCGACTGACCGTTCTCCCGGCGCCCATCCAGGCCGACAGGCGGCTGGAAGGCCTGGGTCGGGTCAGTGTTGGGGGCAAACACGAAGAACTCCATCTCGGTCGCCACCACCGGTGCCAGGCCGAGCGCAGCATAACGGGCGATCACTGCTTTCAACTGGCCGCGAGTGGACAGTTGCGAGCTTGTACCGCTCAACTCGTCGGCGTCACAGATGGCCAATGCACGAGGCGGCTGGCTCCAGGGCAAACGATGGATCTGTTGCGGGTCAGCGTTGAGCGCCAGGTCGCCGTCGTCACTGCCGTAAAAGCGTGCGGGCGGGTAACCGCCCATGATGCATTGCAGCAGCACGCCCCGCGCCATCTGCAAACGTCGCCCCTCGAGGAAGCCCTCAGCGGTCATTACCTTGCCGCGCGGCACGCCATTGAGGTCCGGCGTGACACACTCAATCTCATCAATGCCGGTCAATCGCTGCGCGAGTGAGCTCTGGCCATCGGTCGTCATGACTCAATCCTTGTTGTAATGCGGGCCGCGAACGGCGACATGTACAAAATAGGCTTCAGCCGTTCGGAATATCAAGCAGGCCCAACGAATAAAGCGCCTACGGCAGGTAAAGGCTGAACAGACCGCCGCCCAGCGGTCCGCCATTGCTGATCTCGGTGCGCCCCTGCACGCCATTGCGCTGGTGCAGCCGGGCAATGCGTGCGGCGAAATACAGACCCAGCCCGGTACTGCCACTGGCCGGATTGATGCCCTGCACATAGTCAGCCTGACGCTCGATCATCCGGATCGGGTAGCCCTCGCCATCGTCATTGATCGTCAGCACCAACTGCCCGGTTTCCTCGCCCACACTGATCAGCAGCGAACTGCGGGCATAGCGGACGGCATTGTTGATGCCGTTGGCCAGTACCGTGCCGATCAACTCACGATCAAAGAACCCGAGCGGGCTCAAGGGGTCGACCTCGTACGTCACCAGAATGCCGCGACTCTTGAACACCTCTTGATGCGCGGCCAATTGCGCTTCGATGAAATCGTCCAGTTCATGGTAGTCCGGGCGCAATGGCAACTGGTTGACGCCCAGTTTGTAGAGCCCCAGCAACTGCACCAGCATGCCGTTGAGATGGGCGAACTCGAAGTCGATCACGCCCTGCTCACAGCTTTGCTGCTGCGCTTCTGGCAAGCGAGCCAGCCACTGACCATGCGCCTGCATCAGCACGGCCAGGGAGTTCTTCATGTCGTGTACGGTGGAGGCAATCACCGTGGAAAAATCGAGCCCCGGTTCACTCTCATTCATTCGCCAAACGCCTTGTCTCGCAACTTTTGATAACGCGGATACCGCAGGTCACTCTCGGGCATCAGGCCGACCATCTTCAAGCAGCGACGGCATTCGTCCAGTAGCGTCGCGTCAAGGCTGGCCGTGCTCCCGTGCAGCAGCGACTGCGCCATGTTGAGGGCGATGCTGATGTTCTTCGGTTGCAGCAGCAGCGCACCGCGAAACAATTCCCGGGCCTCGGTCAGCGCACCGGCCTTGTAGCTGCGAACGCCCTGCCGGTTGAGGTCGGCCGCCGCGGTACCGGAATTGAGAATCGCAGGGTCGTCGGTCTGCTTGGCAATGCCCTGCATCACCACCGGGTCGTCACCGTAGATTTCCGCGCAGTTTTTCAACATCGAATTACCGGCTTCAGCCTGCCCCAGCATCTTCAACTGCTTGGCCACCAGCAACGCCGCTTCGGCGCTCATGAACTGCTCCATGCCATCGAGGCGGATCATCGCTTGCTCGGTGAGCTTGTCCGCGGTTTCGGCATCATTGATCAGCAGACTGGTGGCCTTCATCAGGCGGGCCCGGATCTGCAAGCCCGGGTCATTGGGATTGTCCTTGGCGACCGCGCTCAACGTCTGGTTGATCTCAAGCCGCGTGCGGGTATCCAGGCCTCTTTCGCTGCCCTTGCTGATCAGCGCGTGCGCCAGGCCGAGGTTGCTCTCCGGGTCCTTGAAGCGCGACTGCGCACCTTGGGATACCGCCTGGCGATAGGCGCGCGCGGAGGTGTCGAAGTCTTCATTGGTCATCGCCAGCTTGCCCAGCAGGGCCTGTCGACGTACCGCCAGGGGGGAAAGGCGAACCGCCTCCTCCAGTACGCGTTGTGCCGTCCTGGTGTCGCCCTGGGCCACCAGCACATCGGCCAGTCCGTCGTACAACCCGGGCATCATCGGGAACACCTTCAGCGCCTTTTCGTACAGCGCCTTGGCCTGACCGGGCTGACCACGCTTGAACAGTAATCGCCCCAGACCGGCATAGGCCCAAGGCAGCGGGCGGTCCGCCAGAATGCTGTTGTACAGCCGCTCCAGTGCCTCGTTCTGGTTCATGTCGCGCAGCGCATCGGCACGATAGCGCAGGCACAGCGGCGAATAGCGCGGGTCCTGCTTGCACAGGGCAATGCAGGCGTTCAGCACCTCGACCGGCTTGCCCCGATCCAGCGCCTGCATGATCGGCTTGAGCAAGGTCTTGCGCTGCTCCAGCCGCTCCAGCCGCTGGGCAAGCCCGGCGCGGTTGAACGGCTTGGTCAGGTAGGCATCCGGCTCATGTTCAAGGGCGCTGAGCACCATCGCCTGGCTACTCTCGGCGGTGACCATGAGGAACACACTTTCGTGGCTGATCAGCTTATCGACCATCAGGTCTTCGAGTACCTGCTGACCGTTTTTCTTGCCATCGCCCAGGTGGTAGTCCTGCAGGATGAAGTCGTAGCGCTTTTGCGAACACATGCGCAGCGCGGCCTCGCCGGTGTCGGCCGTGTCGACATCCTTGACCCCCAGCTCACGCAACATCGACCTGACGGAACTGCGGAAATCCGAGAAATCATCGACGATCAAAAAACTTTTTTGGTGGTACGCCAGCATCGAAGATTCCAGGCAATTAAGAAGATGAACCCAAAGACACATGCAACAGCCAGCTCAATGTCGCGGCCCGGTTTGGCGCAGCGCAGGACAACGACCCGTCGGGTTATCGGCCGCAATGGGCATTCCCTTGAAGGCGTCGGCAAACAATCACGAATTTGTCGGGAAATCCCATGGCCGATGGCATGACGACGGGCCAATTTGATCTATACCCAGTACTGCGGGTGTTGATCCCCCCTCGATCGCAGACTGCCAATGGCCCGTCGTATTGCGCCGGACTCATGGTCAATGCCTTGAACCGGGCAAGGAGTCAGCAATGGCTGAGTCAGGCAAGAAAATGAGCCTCACGGGGCTGACCACACTGGTGGCGGTGAACATGATGGGCTCGGGCATCATCATGCTGCCCACCAACATGGCCCAGCTTGGGGCCGTCTCGTTGCTGTCCTGGGTATTCACCGCAATAGGCTCAATGGCCATCGCCTATTGCTTTGCCCAATGCGGGATATTTTGCCCTCGTTCGGGCGGGATGTCGGCGTACACCGAACAGGCCCATGGCAAGTCGGGCTTCTTTCTGTGCTCCTACCTCTACTTCCTGTCGCTGGCCATCGCCAACGTGGCGGTGGCGATTTCCGCCGTGGGCTACATGACGGAGTTCCTGCCATGGCTGGGCAGCGGTGCCATCCCATTGTTCATCGGCACGATCGGCCTGATCTGGGTAACCACCCTGGCCAACTTTGGCGGCCCCGGCATTACCGGCAGGATCGGCGCGATCACGGTCTGGGGGGTGATCATTCCAGTGGCGGGCCTGTGTATCATCGGTTGGTTCTGGTTCAAGCCCGAGGTACTGACGGCCGCCTGGAACCCGAACAACTTGCCGATCTCCGAGGCCGTCAGCAGGACCATTCCCTTGACCCTGTGGGCGTTCCTGGGCATGGAATCCGCCGCTCAAGCCATCGATGCGGTGGAAAACCCCAAGCGCACGGTGCCCCTGGCCTGCCTGTTCGGGACACTGGGTGCCGCCGTGATCTATGTGCTGTCGACCACCGTCATCCAGGGCATCATTCCCAATGCGGAGCTGGCCAACTCCTCCGCGCCCTTCGCCCTCGTCTATGCCCGGATGTTCACCCCCATGATCGGCAACATCATCATGGTGCTGGCCGTCATGGCCTGCATCGGCTCACTGCTGGGCTGGCAGTTCACCCTGGCACAAACGGCAAAGATGGCCGCCGACCAGGGCATGTTCCCCAACTTTTTCAGCAAGGTCACGGCAATGAACGCACCGATCATCGGCATGGCGGTGTGCGCCGTACTGCAGACGCTGATGGCACTCTCGACCATTTCACCCAATGCCAGTGCCCAGTTCAGCAAACTGGTGAGCCTGGCCGCAGTGACCAACCTGGTGCCCTACGTCACCGCCCTGACAGGCCTGCTGGTGATCATGTACAAGGCCAAGGTCAGTGCCTCGGTGTATGTACGCAACAGCCTGGTGTTGCTGGTGGCGCTGACGTACTCGTTTTATGCCCTTTACTCTTGTGGCATGGAGGCCGTGTTCGGCGGCACCCTGGTGTTGGTGATCGGCTACCTGCTCTATGCCTCCATTGCCAAGCGCTTTGTCGGCACCCCGCCGCCGCCCCTGAGCGAGGTTGGGGACGCTTAGTGGCGCCCATCAGGACGGCACGACAACTGATCACGGGAAAAACATGAACATGAAGAGGCCACCCCTTACCCCCATGCTGCTTGCCTGCATGCTCGTGCTGCTGCCCATCACGACCCGGGCCGATACCCTGGAGCGGGTGCGGGCCAGCAACAGCCTCACCCTCGGTTACCTGAATGACTTTGCGCCCTTCAGCACCCAGGACGGTGACAAGGCCAAAGGCTTTGCCATCGACCTGTGCCAGACCGTCGTCGACAAATTCAAGGCCGAACTGGCGCTGCCCGCGCTGCAGGTGCGCTATCAGGCGGTCAGGCAGGCCGATGAAATCAGTGCCGTGCGCTCAGGAAAGATCGACATCCTCTGCACACCCACCCCGCAAAGTCTCGAACGACGCAAAAGCGTGAGTTTTTCCGTGCCGATCTACACCGCCGGTCTCTCGGCCGTGGTCCGCCAGGACGCGCCGCCTGCGTTGCTCAATGTGCTCAACGGCCAAGAGGCCCATACCGGCCCGACCTGGCGCGCAACCCTCAACCGCGGCCTGTCCAACCAGACCTTTGCCGCACCGGCAGGCGGTGTCACCGAACAGTGGATTCGTGGGCAGATGCGCACCCTGGGTGTCATTACCACCCTGGTCACGGTCGAGAACAGCCACGAAGGGCTCAAGCAAGTGGCCGATGGCAAGGTTGCCGCTTTCTTCGCCGAGCGTATGCTGCTCAAGAACCAGCTGGCGGCAGACTATCCCGACGGCAACCTGATGGTGCTTGACCGCATCTACGAATACGCACCGGCCTCGATGGTCATGGAGCGCGGTAATGAGGACCTGCGCCTGCTGGTCGATACCGCACTCAGCGAAGCCTACCGCTCGGGAGCGATGGAACAGGCGTATGCCAAGTACTTGGGGGGAGCCAGCGATACGGTGAAGAAGCTGTTCAAAATTTATGCATTGCCTTAGTACCCGTCGACGGTAAACGTGTGACCTATCGTCCATTAGCAAGCTATTGATCACCGTCATTTTGATACCATGTCGCAATTTGAAGATGACACGCCTCGACAGATCTCAGGACCGTCGGGCCATTCAAAGGGCGGTACTAGATGAGTGTTGATTTGACTCGCCGAAAGGTGATTGCAGGTATGGGTCTGCTGGGCCTTGGCCTCCTCAGCGGTTGCGACAGTCGAGGCCAGCTGTCCTACAAGTACGGCAAGGACCTGAGCGACAAGATCCTTGGGCGTACCTTCAAGTTGAAAGATACCGAGGGCAACACAAGAACGCTCTCCAGCTTTCGCGGCCTGATGCCGATGGTGTTCTTCGGCTTCACCCAATGCCCGGCAATCTGCCCCACGACCCTGGCTCGCGCAGTACAGGCCAAGAAGTTGATGGGCAAGGATGGCGACCGCCTGCAGGTGATCTTCATCACCCTGGACCCCGAGCGTGATACGCCGGACGTACTGGATGCCTACGTCAAAACCTTCGACCCTTCATTTGTCGCGCTTTACGGGACGCTGGAGGAAACGGCCGCCACCGCCAAAGAGTTCGATGTGTTCTACGAAAAAATACCCAGTGGGTCCACCTATACCCTTTCGCACACCGCCACGAGTTATGTCTATGACTCCAGGGGAACGTTGCGCCTTGGCTTGTCCCACTCACTTACCGCGCAAGAGTGCGCGGAAGATTTGCTCACCGTCATGGAGGTTTGCTAATGAACTCAACGGCCAATAAAACCGGCATCACCCAGCGCGTCAAACATGCCCTGCTCGGGCTTTCCCTGCTGGGGCTGGCCTGCCAGGTTTCGGCCCAGACCCAGGTTGACGACGCCTGGGTTCGCGCAACCGTCGCGGGACAACAAGCGAGCGGAGCCTTTATGACCATCACCGCAAGCGACGACAGCAAGCTGCTGAGTGTCGCGTCGCCGGTGGCTAAAACCGTGCAGATCCACCAGTCGACCATGAAGAACGACGTGATGAGAATGCAACCGGTGGCGTTCGTGGCATTGCCTGCCGGCAAAGCCGTCTCGCTGGACCCGCACGGCTATCACGTGATGCTTATCGATCTGGTTGCCCAGGTCAAAGAAGGCGACAAGGTGCCGCTGACCCTGACGGTCGAGAATGCCAAAGGCGAGAAAGAGTCGATCACGGTCGAGGCCCAGGCGCGGGCACTGAACATGGCAGATCACAGCATGATGCATTGATTGCTCAAGGCTCGAACACAACCTTGGTACAAACAAGGGCCCTCATAGGGCCCTTTGTTTTGGCTGAAACTTTTTCGCGCACAAAAACAAAACCCCTACCTGCAGATGCAGATAGGGGTTTCGGAATTTAATCTTGACGATGACCTACTCTCACATGGGGAAACCCCACACTACCATCGGCGATGCATCGTTTCACTGCTGAGTTCGGGATGGGATCAGGTGGTTCCAATGCTC